>JBBSJX010000094.1:0-11982 GCA_038256825.1 Chitinophagales bacterium | reverse complement strand
TTTATTAATACCGGGAGAGTATAAGATAGAAACATTGCAACTTTTAAATAAAGGAGTGTTTGGGTTATAATAATGAAGCGCTTTTGTTAAGCGGTTTTTATTATAAACCAGTATTAATAAGTTTTGTAAAAGCAGTACGTAAATGTGCTGCTTTTTTTATGGTAAGGCGAGTTTTACAAAAAACGGGAAATGGTCTGAGCCAAATTCCGGGAGCCGATCCACTTCTATCACTTTAAATTGGCGCGAGGCATAAACGTAATCAAGGGGCCATCTAAAAATAAAGGATTGCGCATTGAAAGTGCTGTACAAACCTCGTCCATCTCTAACATCATACAACCCGCTTATTTTCTTAAACCGGTTGCTGTTATGCGACCACCCAACATCATTAAAGTCGCCGGTTACAATTGTAGGAGTTGTATAGTTTTTTACAATATTAGCCACCTTAATTAGTGCCACTTCTTTATTATTAATATTATCAGGATGTTCGCTGGGCTTGGGCGCAACCGGGTGAATGGCTACCAGGTTAAATTTTTTGCCGTTGGGTAGGGTAACAGAAACATAAAATGAGGGAACACTGTCATGATTTAAATAACGGATCTCCGGATTTTGAAGTGGTATTTTGGAATAGAGTGTCATTCCATAACTATTATCGGAATCAAAATTGATTACGTGTGGATACTGGCTTTTTAAACCACTCAATTGTGTAACCCACCATTGATTTACTTCCATCGTAACTATGAAAGTTGGCTGCCGTAGTTTTATTATATCAATCAGCTTTTCTGACTGCCGGTTTTTTAAATACACATTGGCCAGCATAATTGAAAATACTGCACCCGTGTTAACCGTTTCCTCCTTTACAGTAGGAATATGTTTTTTGGACAAGGGAAAATATGGAAATAAAATGTAGGATTGAAGTACAATAGAAGCTAAAGTGGCAATCACAAAAAGCCAATAGGCATTACTCCGGTTTTTTTGTACCAATAAAAATAAAACCAGGCACAGCAATAATATTAGTAGAGTTTGTAGCCGGGGAAAATTGAGTGCCTGGATATACCAGTAGCCGGTATTATAGAACAGCGAAGCAAACGACACCACTATGAGGATAATACCTGCTGCAACAACCACGTAAGTAATTATTTTGGCAAATGTTGAAGGGGTGCTTTTGCTTCTACTCATATTAAATGGTTTTATAAAAAGTATTTATGGCTGGCACCATAACTCACTTTAAATATGTTTCAACAATTATACCTCGAAAGCTTATATATAAAGGAAAGGAGCTATTATTTGAGACACATTAACCTGGCAAGGTACTGGTCATTTTCATCCACCATTAAAACTTCCATAGAAAATCCTTCACTTTTTGCGATGGCTTTTAAGTTTTTCTGATCGATATACAACCAGCTAAACCAGGGTGTTTTTTGCTTTTTATACTCATAACGAAAATGTATTTCGCCATAATACCTTTTGGTTGGCGGTTTATGCTTTTTATAAAGATAAGCTACATCCGAGGAGTCGAAGATGAGCTGGCCACCCGGCAATAATAAACTTTTGGCATGTTGTAAAAACTTACGAATACCATCCAGCGTTGCGGAAAGGCCGATCCCATTCATCAATAATAATAATGTATTGTATTGCTGGGCTGAGTATTCAAATATATTGGTCGTGATGATTTTATTTACACCACGGTTGCGCATGACCCCACTGGCTAAAGGTGAAATTTCCAGGGCAGTTATGTCTGCATCTCTATCCTGTAAAAACAAGGCATGACTGCCGGCGCCTGCTCCAATATCCAGCACTTTACCCTGGCAAAGTTCCAGGGCCATTATTTCCATTTCGGGCATGTCTTTCTCTTCGCGAAAATAAATTTCCACAGGCATTTCATCGGGCTTGCCCAGCTCGTTATGAATTAATAGTTTACCGGGTGAGAGCCTGAAATGGTAATCGTAAATAGCCTGCCCGATAACGTCTGTCATTTATAATAATTTATTAAGCGCTAAAGGTATAGGCTAAATTTATTTTACGAATTTATGAGCGTTTTTAACAAATGTATTTAAGAACTTATGTTGTTAGTTGCCATGAAAATAGTATGTACAAGTGAGTGAACCGCCGGTTATCGGTGGGGCAACCACAATGCTTAATAGCATTGGGATGCTTGTAACCAAAAAGTATTACTTTGATAATACTAATTTTTGTGTGATTTTATAATATTAACATGGCATCGCCATAGCTAAAAAAGTGATACTTATCTTTTATAGCTTTTTTGTAGGCCTCTATTGTGAGCTCGTAACCGGCAAAGGCGCAGGTCATAATAAACAAGCTGGTTTTTGGCAGGTGAAAATTAGTAACCATGCTATCAGCTACGTTAAAATCGTAGGGCGGATGTATAAATGTATTTGTCCAGCCATCGTTGGGCTTTAGCATTTTTTGCGACGAAAAACTGCTTTCCATAGCGCGGATGGTGGTAGTGCCTATTGCGCAAACACGGTGATTATTTTGTTTGGCATGGTTAACCAGTTTGCAGGCTTGTTCGTCTACTTCAAAATATTCTGCATCCATTTTGTGTTTGCTCAGGTCTTCCACCTCAATGGGGCGAAAGGAGCCCAGGCCGGTATGCAGGGTTACTTCGGCAAAGCGAATCCCTTTTATTTCGCAACGTTTAATAAGTTCTTTACTAAAGTGCATACCTGCGGTGGGTGCAACAACAGCTCCTTCGTGCTTTGCATAAACGGTTTGGTAACGTTCCTTATCCTCTTCGGTTGGTTTGTGTTTTATGTATTTTGGCAGTGGTGTTTCGCCAAGCGATTCCAATAATGTTTTAAATTCGGCATCGCTATCTTCCCAAACAAAACGAATGGTACGGCCCCTGCTGGTGGTGTTGTCAATTACTTCGGCAATCAACTCATTATCATCGCCAAAATACAATTTGTTGCCTACACGAATTTTACGGGCGGGATCCACAATTACATCCCATAATTTATTGGGGCCATTTAATTCGCGCAATAAAAACACTTCAATTTTTGAACCTGTTTTTTCTTTACGGCCATACATGCGTGCCGGAAACACTTTGGTATTGTTGATTGCAAACACATCCTTATCGTCAAAATAATCAATGATGTCGCGAAAGTGTTTGTTTTCAATTTGTCCTGTTTTTTTGTGCACCACCATCATGCGACTGTCTTCTCTTTTTTTTGCGGGATGTTGTGCAATGAGGTTGAGTGGAAGATCGAATTTGAATTGCGTTAGCTTCATTGGTGTATTATTATTTTTATCCTTCTATGGCTTGCATATCGCCTCCCGAAAAATTAAAATGTTACGATAAATAAGATGCATAGGTTGGAATAATCGTACTGGAAAATACGATTAAAGAGACAATAAAAAATAAATATTAATTTTTTGTTTTACCCGTTTAAAAAGGAAAAATATGATGTAGGATTCTTGTTGAATCATACAAGGTATGTTGGTGAAATATGCTGAAGGGCCGGCCTTGTGAGTAATGCAACCCATGGAAGAAAATGCCTGTTTTAATTTAAAAGTAGTTTCATAATTAATGAACC
Organism: Chitinophagales bacterium; assembly: GCA_038256825.1. Taxonomy (GTDB): domain Bacteria; phylum Bacteroidota; class Bacteroidia; order Chitinophagales; family Chitinophagaceae; genus Segetibacter. Next base: position 8,428 of record JBBSJX010000094.1, on the reverse strand, counting down.
ACTTTTAAATAAAACAAGCGGATGATTTATGTACTCCGAATTAAATGTTTGCAAGCAACTGGCGGGCATAAAAAAGGATACCAGTGTTGATAAAAGAATTAAATGTAAAACCGAGCGTGGCAACGATGATGCTATGAAATACCCTTGCTGGTACCCAAATATTAGTATTAAAATTTCAAATGTCGCACGGTCATACCGTCGTTGATTAATTGCTTAAGCGAGTCGATGCCGATGCGTAAATGGCGGTCAACAAATGATTTTGTAACCATAACATCGCTGGCTTCGGTTTTTACACCTTCGGGTACCATGGGTTGATCGCTCACTAAAAGCAAAGCTCCGGTGGGGGTTTTATTAAAAAAACCTACGGAAAAAATGGTAGCCGTTTCCATGTCGATAGCATAGGCTCGAACTTTTTGCAGGTATTCTTTAAATATCTCGTCGTGCTCCCAAACCCGGCGGTTGGTAGTGTAAACGGTGCCGGTCCAATAATCCACTTCGTAATCCCTTATGGTAGTTGAAATTGCTTTTTGAAGTGCAAACGAAGGCATTGCGGGTACTTCGGGTGGAAAGTAATCGTTTGATGTTCCTTCGCCCCTGATGGCAGCAATAGGAAGGATGAGGTCACCTATCTTGTTTCTTTTTTTAAGGCCACCGCACTTGCCTAAAAATAAAACGGCCTTAGGCTCAATAGCCGAAAGCAAATCCATAACGGTAGCTGCACCCGGACTTCCCATGCCAAAATTAATAATGGTTATCCCGTCGGCAGTAGCACATTGCATAGGGCGGTCGCTACCCACAACTTCCACGTTGTGCAGGTCGGCAAACATTTGCACGTAATTGCTAAAGTTGGTTAGTAAAATGTAATCTCCAAAGTGCGATAATTTTTGTCCCGTATAGCGTGGGAGCCAATTTTTTACAATGTCTTCTTTTGTTTTCATCAATTCGTTGTTTTGTTATTTAAAGGTGTCAACAGGTTATTCTGTAAATTTAGCGAATACTTTCGTTTAATGATTCACATACAATTTCCCCAACATCCATTTAAAATAAAAAAGCAAAATAATAAGGAATATATATTTGATGTGTTTCGCAAACAATGGTTTTTATTAACCCCAGAAGAATGGGTAAGGCAAAATTTTTTACAATACCTCGTTAATCAAATGCAATATCCTGCTTCATTAATTTCGGTAGAGCGTGAAATTATTGTAGCTGAAATGCGAAAACGTTTTGATATAGTGGTGTATAAAAATGCCAAACCCTGGATGATTGTTGAGTGTAAGGAAATGCAGGTGCCACTGAACGATGCGGTGATCAAACAAATTTTGAATTATAATATTACGCTGCAGGTTGAGTACCTGGTTATAACCAATGGCAGTGCAACTTATGCCACGGCGCTAAAGGGTAAAACACATGAATGGCTTAAAGAGTTACCGGTTTATAACATGGAAGAAGCGTAAAGTATGCAAGACTATTTTTATGGATCCAGCTGCATGGTTTCATAGCATCATTCTTGCGTCGCACTCTTGTACAGAAAGGCTTTATGCATCACTTCGCATTAACGTTCCTCCTTTTTTACTCCAGCTTCATCTACAGGTTTTTCAGGGTTTGTGTTTGAAGCATTACCATATACCTCCAGCATTTTTTTAAGATCGTCCAGGGTATTAATGTCATCAATGGTTTTGTCTTTACGCCAACGGCTCATCCTGGGAAAACGCAGCGCCACACCACTTTTATGGCGATTGCTGGCAGCAATCCCTTCAAACGCCAGTTCAAAAACCAGCTCAGGTTTTACGGTGCGTACCGGGCCAAATTTTTCTATCGAATTTCTTTTTACAAAATTGTCTACCTGAGCAAATTCCTTATCGGTTAACCCACTATAGGCTTTTGCAAAGCTTACCAGTTTATCGCCATCCTTAACCGCAAAAGTGTAATCGGTATAAAGGTTGCTTCTTCTCCCGCTTCCTTTTTGGGCATATATCATCACAGCATCTATTACCAAAGGATCAATTTTCCATTTCCACCAATCACCCACTTTACGCCCCACCTGGTATGCCGATGATTTCTTTTTAATCATAAAACCTTCAGCACCCATTTCCCTGCTGGTACTGCGCATTTCGGCAAGTTCGTTCCAGGTTTTAAAATCAACAACCGGCGATAATAAAAGTATAGGGGATTGTAAAGGATTAACCAGTTTTTCCAGTTGCTCCCTTCTTTCGCTTAAGGGGCGGTTGCGCCAGTCTTCGCCATTAAACTCAAGAAGGTCGTAGGCGAAAAAAGTTATAGGTGCATCCTTTAATTGTTTTTTGGTAATGTTTTTTCTGCCAATGCGGGTTTGTAATAATGCAAATGGAAGGGGTATATTATCTATACTCGGAATAATCTCTCCATCAATTACTACTCCATTGGGCAGGTAGTCATTTAAAATATGGTATTCAGGAAATTTATCAGTCATCAGCTCTTCGCCACGGCTCCATACAAAAAGCTGGTTGTCGCGTTTTATTACCTGGCCTCTTATTCCATCCCATTTCCATTCCACCTGCCACTCAGCCGGTTCGCCTAAACTCTGTGGTTCGGCATCTAAAGCATAGGCCAAATAAAAAGGGTAGGGCCGTGAGTGATCAACAATCAAAGAATCTTCATCAAGTAGTTCCTTAAAACTTATGGTTGATGGATCCCAGTTTCCACTAATTCTATGGGCAATTACCGAAGGCTCCAACGTAGTAATTTTTGCCAGGGCGTTTACTATTGTTTTTTGTGAAACGCCAATTCTAAACGAACCCATGATCAGTTTATTAAAAACAAACTGCTCACTTTGATCCATCTGCATCCAGCTATCTATAATAAATTGTTTACGAATAGCTTCATCCTGCTTTTCCAGTTTTATAAATTGTTCAATGTAATAATGTAGAGTATAGGAAGGGTTGTTTGATCCAATCGCATCGGGTAGTAATAAAGAAATGGTTTCTCCTAAATCGCCCACGGTATGGTAACATTCGCCAAACAACCAGCCGGGAAGTTGGGCCAGTTCAATACTCCATTCAATAAGCTTAGTGGAATTAACCATTCGTTTTGGCCGCCTCCCGCTAAAAATGGCAATTACCCAAACTTTATCTTTATCATCGGCTGTTGAAAAATAATGGGCAAGGGCTTCTATTTTATCGTTTGTTTTAGTGCTGGTTCCAATTACCTGCACAAGGTTGGCAAAACCTTTTAAGCCTTCAGCCTGCTTTACATTTGTGGTGGTGTTATTATCGCCTGCAGCAGGGTTTGTAACGCTTATATTATTGCCCGGTGTATGTTTTTCATTATCCATTAAATGCAATTACGGGAGTAATTAAACTTATTAAAGTGGGTTACTGGTTTTTGGTGATGATATTTCTTCTTCCAGTCCTTCATTAATTTCCGGTGGCGCTTCTTCTTCATCATTTCCATACTCGGTTTTTACTTCTCCAGCATTTATACCCTGCTCTGTTAAGTAGCGGCTAAATGCTGCCTGGAAACCATGGGTTACAAACACGTTTTCGGCTTCTGTTGCTTTAACGGCCTGCAGCAAACCTTTCCAATCGGCATGGTCACTCATTATAAAACCGGCATCCACATTTCTTCGTCGTGCGTTACCCCATACCTGCATACAACCGCTGCAAACGCCTACGTTATAAGGAGTAAATCTTTTCATCCAGGGCGTTCCATCTGCACTTGGAGGTGCCACTACCACACTTCCTTTATAAGCTTCTTTAGGTATATCCGGGGTTACCCGTTTTACTACAGGCAATGGCCAGCCTGCATTTACTAAGGTTTCGTGCATGTTCCATATAGCGCCATGAACGTATATATTGTTTGATACTTCTTCTATAGCTTTTAATACTCTTTGCGCTTTTCCCAGGCTATAGGCTATTAAAACACTGGTTACTCCTGCAGCCTGGTTTTTAAGTACCCATTGCTGAATATTAGTGTAAATTTCACGCTGGCTTTTCCAGTTATAAATAGGCAAACCAAATGTAGATTCTGTAATAAATGTGTGGCACTTTATTGGTTCGAACTGGCCACTTATACCGTCGTTTTCAATTTTATAATCGCCACTGGCTACCCAAACTTCGCCTTCATACTCAACCCGTATTTGTGAACTTCCTATTACGTGCCCGGCGGGATGCAGGGAAATTTTAACACCATTAAACGAAATGTTTTCTCCCCAGCTTACGGTTTCATATTGGTTAGGACCAAGTCGTAATTGTAAAATAGGCAGGCTGTCCACATGGCATAAATAATACTTTGAGCCCCATCGGGCATGATCGCTATGGCCATGCGTAATAACGGCACGTTCAACAGGCTGCCAGGGGTCAATATAAAAATTACCTTGCCGGCAGTAAAGACCTTTATCTGTAAATTCAATTAATGGCATGCTACAGTTAAACTAATATTTTTAATGAATGTTCAGTTTAAAGTTCCTGATAAAATGGATGTTGATCTACAAAGTAAATAACAATGCCAGAAAAATATAAATGGTTAACTCACTATAACCTGGGTGGTTATATTTAAATAATTATTTGTTCTCCGGTATTTTTTAAAAACTGTATTGACATAAGTATCTTTAAAAAGCCAGCTAATAGGAGCAACCATTTTAAGGCTTAACTGCAGTATTTGGGTAATTGAGTTATAGACAAATAAGAATGGCCTTGATATTAAACTACAAACAACCTGATTTTAAATTGAAAAAGTAATTTTCTTTTTTTAAAACTATAATACATATGTTGAATTTAAGTAAAGAAGAAATAAAAAGTATTGCTGGTGACCTTGAATGCGGTTTCAGATGTTTTGTTCATCGTGAAACTGGGGAGAGTATTAATATTCCGGATGAAATGAAAAATTATGGTATAGAAAATGAAGCTTTTATTGAAGAGCAAGAAAAACTAGATGAAGATTTTACGAGTTACTTTGAAATAGAACCTTTAGAATCAAGGGACAGTTTTGAGATTATGGCAGCGTTTACCGAACAACTGAAAGGAGATGAGAGGCTGAAAAATAAACTTATAAACGCCTTAGAAAAAAAACATCCCTTCAGGAACTTCAAGTTGATTATTGATTATTCAGGACCATACCGGCAACAATGGTTTGATTTTAAAAATGCAAAAATGATCAAGTGGGTACAAGATAAACTCAACCTTGGCGGTCTTTGGCAAGAAGAAAACGGTGGGATTTAATATTTTACCTTACGATATTAGGCTGAAAGTTAAGGTCACATATAAGTAAAACTTTACCATCTTTTGCTAAGGAATACAACGATCAGCATTAATTAAAAATAATTTAAATTTTGTTAAGTGAAGAAAAATGGTACGGCTGCATAATCCTCAAAAGTACAAGAGTGCGACGCAAGAAAAGCCTCATAATAGTTTTAAAGCCGGGCTCAAAAAACTAAAAAACGCCTTTTAAATAACCTTCCTGTTTTTTAAGAAAATAGAGTTTTTTGTTTTCAAGATAATCGGGGATGATGCTTTTATCGCTAAGCTTTACAGGGGTAACCGAAAAAACATTAAATAATTTATATTGATCGCTGGATAAATTGTTGATCAGGTTACTTCGGTACTGATTGAGCAGTTTGCCAAAGTGATAGGTGGTTTCGTAGCCTCTGAAAACCATATCGCTGGGGCGGCTGTAATATTTAGTGCGGTACGTTTTTGCAATAGTAGATTCAAAATCGTCGGAACGGGTGTAATTAAACGGGGTAGAATAAACTATTTCTACATTGCGGCAGTTTTTACTATTTAATTCTTTAATTCCATCCCAGGTGGGCATACCGATAGCCGTTGTTCTGAAGTTTTCGAGAGGGCTAAGGGTTTTTACAATATTCAATCCAAAACTTTCGAGGGGAGATGCAACAAAAATAATATTGTTGCGGGTGCTATCCAGGTGCAATTTAATATCGCTTTCTTTAAAGTCTTCCTTTAAATCAACCCATTTCCATTTTAACGGTATGGCTGAAGTGTTACGGTTAAAAGCAAGAAAGGTGGTTTTGATATAATTTTCAACAGCGCCTGGTTTTTTAAAAACAATAATTTCGTTGTTTGAATAATAGGTTTGCAGGTGTTTAAAAATGCCTTGCAAATGTGTTTGTAGTGATGAGTTAAGCAATACAAAAAACGGGTTTGCATTTACTCCGCCTACACTGGGATAGGTGGCCGATATAAGGGGGGTATTGCGTAGTAATGCCTGGTCGGCAAAATACTTTACTTCCTGTGTTGAGGTAAAAGAACCAATCATTAAACCAGTACCCAAAAGCTCGGTGCCTTTAAACAAATTTGTTAACGAGGTTGGTGATTGCTTGGTGTCGAAAATATTGATCTCCATCTTAACACCTTCTTTTGATAAACTGTCAACCGCCAGCATTACACCGTTATAAAACTCAAGACCGGGCAATAAATTTTTAGGCAAACTTTGCTTTGTAAGCTGGTAAGAAGTTCCCTCAAAAGCATCGTCTAAATATAAGGGAAGAAATATAGCAACTTTGACAGGTTTGGTAGTATCAACCTGGGCGTGGGCACCCAGGGAGGAAAATGTGCAAAGGAACACAGCCAACCAAAACCTGTAAAAATTTTTCATTTTAATTATTTCTGACGGGTTATACAAAATTGGTGCCTATTCCCACTCAATTGTTGCCGGGGGCTTACTACTTATATCGTAAACCACACGATTTATTCCCCTTACATTGTTAATTATTTCGTTTGATACAAATGCCAGGAACTCGTATGGTAAGTGGGCCCAATCGGCAGTCATGCCATCTACTGAGGTAACAGCACGCAAAGCAATTGTATGTTCATAGGTTCTTTCGTCGCCCATAACCCCTACGCTTTTAACGGGCAATAAAATGGATCCTGCCTGCCATATGCTTCCATATAAATTGTGATCCTTTAAAGCTTTTACATAAATATGATCTGCCTCCTGTAGCAAGGCTACTTTTTCGTGCGTTACTTCTCCTAAAATGCGAATTGCTAAGCCGGGCCCCGGGAAGGGATGCCTGAATAGCTGGTCGTGTGGAATGCCTAACTCAAGCCCTACTTTACGAACCTCATCTTTAAATAATAGCCTTAGTGGCTCAATTAAACCAAGGTGCATTTTTTCTGGAAGACCACCCACATTATGATGCGATTTAATGGTGGCTGAGGGGCCATGAACACTTAAGCTTTCAATTACATCGGGATAGATGGTGCCCTGCCCTAAAAACTTAATATCGTTTAGTTTTAATGCTTCTTCCTGGAAAACATCAATAAACAATTTTCCTATGGCCTTACGCTTGGCTTCAGGGTCCGACTTACCGGCCAGTTCAGTATAAAATAAATCTTTCCGGTCAAGGCCTTTTACATTCAAACCAATTTCGGCATAAGTATCTAAAACCTGTTGAAATTCATTTTTGCGTAATACCCCGTTATCAACAAAAATTCCATGAAGGCGTTCGCCAATAGCACGGGCAATTAAGGTTGCTGCTACGGTGCTATCCACCCCACCGCTCAACGCCATAATCACATGTCCATCTCCTACAACTTTCTTTATCTGATCAACGGTTTCCTGTACAAAATGCGCCGGAGTCCAATCCTGGGTGCAGCCGCATATACCCGCTAAAAAGTTTTTTAAAATTATTTTACCTTCGGTAGAATGGTAAACTTCGGGGTGGAATTGTAAGGCGAGTAAAGGCTTCGTATCCGTAGTGGTTTTTTTGAAAGCAGCTACGGGTATACTTTCAGTTGTTGCTAAAATTTCAAATTCAGCAGGAAGTTCAAGAATAGAGTCCGCATGGCTCATCCAGGCCTGTGAAGTGTTTGAAACGCCTTCAAATAAAAGATCTTCTTTTAGCTTAGTTAAAAGTGCCCTTCCATATTCCCTCTTATTGCTTTTTTCAACCTTGCCGCCAAATATTTTTGCGGTCATCTGGGCACCATAACAAATGCCTAAAACAGGCACTTTTTCAATCATAGCCTTTACATTAACAACAGGCGCATTTGCATCGTTAACCGAAAAAGGGGAACCACTTAATATGATCCCTTTCAAATTTTCATCTATAATAAAGGGCTTGTTGTAAGGAATGATTTCACTAAAAACATTTGCTTCCCGTACTGCACGGGCTATTAATTGGGTGTATTGACTTCCAAAGTCAAGTATTAAAATTTTCTCGTGCATAATCTATACAAAAAACAAAGAGGTGAACGAATTGGAACACCCGGTTAAAAGTTGCGGCTAAGGTAACTTAAATTTTAAATGTTGATTTAAATGCCTTGATGCTAAACTAATAAGAACTTTATTTTACTTTGGCACTTTAATTCAAAAAATGTAAAATGAAAATATTAAACTTCTTATTTATTGGCTGTAGTTCGCTTCTATTGTCTTCTTGTTTTTTTGATAGCAGAAAGGTAAAAGGTAATGGAAATATTGTGAGTGAAAATCG
>JBBSJX010000093.1:0-12047 GCA_038256825.1 Chitinophagales bacterium | reverse complement strand
GGGTAAAAATTTACTTCAACCAAAAAAATATTGACCCGGCTACAATGGATATAATTGCAGTGGGAACAGCGTCGAAAAAAATATTTGCGGTAGATAAAGGCATCCAATTTGAAACCAGCATGCCCGATATGGCTGTTGCCATTGTTAATGATGATGCTGCGGTTAAAGGCTACTCATACCTGCTGGTGGCCGATGGCTATGGCTGTATTTGCACGGTACTTTTTGATGAATTTCAAAAGGCCGAAAGCTGTTACCAAAAAACCCTGGAGCTATTAAAAAATACGGTGGAGCTTGATATAAAAAATCCTAAGAAAGTGGGTGGCATAGGTAGTTTTTGCCTCGCCGGAAACTTTGCAGTAAACAACCAGCTTTTTGTTGGCGAAGCAGCGGGATTGCAGGACCTGTTATGGGGTTTTGGAATCCGGTCAGCCATGCATTCAGGCCATCTTGCCGCAAAAAGCATTATTGAAGGACTGGATTACCGGGCCCTGGCCTCTGCACACTTTCAGCCAAAGCTAAAGGCAAGCATGATTATCCGTTACCTGTATGAAAAAATTGGCGCATTTGGTTACAGCAAACTGCTTAAATATACCAACCGCAAAGCCGACCCTATTTACTTTTTATACAATGCACACCGGTTTACAAGGATTCATAAATTAATATTTCCTTTAGCTCGTTACTCAATGCGAAAAAGATACCATAACTTAAATTTATAATTAACCCCAAATGGTGAAGGAGGAAATTTTTCTAAACCAACAACTGCTACACCATGGAACCGATTTCAGTGTGTACAGGTTCACCACGGAAGATGGTATCGTAAAAATTTTAAAAGTACTCAACAGTTCTTCACCCGATAGCGCCCAGATTGCTCACTTCAACAACGAATTTTACATCACCCAAAAATTAAGTATTGAAGGTGTTCGTAAAATTTATGGCCAAACAAAATACTTAGATTGCCCGGCCCTTGTTATGGAGCATATTTCGGGTAACGACCTGGAGGAATTTGTTGGTAAAGGATTACCCGTTGATGTGTTTCTTCCTATTGCCATTAACCTGGCCGAAATCACTGGAAACATTCATTTAAATCACATTACTCATAAAGACATCAACGGCAGAAACATCCTTTACAACAATGAAACAAAGGATTTAAAAGTTATTGATTTTGGCATGTCAACCATGCTCAATACCGAGCACCAATCATTGGAACATTCCAACATGGTGCGGGGAACTATGACCCATATTTCGCCTGAACAAACAGGGCGAATGAACAGGAAAGTAGATTACCGGTCCGACATATATTCGTTGGGTATTACCTTTTACCATATGCTCTCCGGGGTGTATCCTTTTTTTAGTGACGACCCGCTGGAACTGATTCATTATCATATTGCCAGGGAGCCTGATTTAGATAAACTTCCCTACCCTCTTAATCATATTATAGGGAAGATGCTTTCAAAGAATGCGGATGAGCGCTACAACTCAGCCTTTGGTGTTAAGAATGATTTATTGAGCTGCCAGGATAAATTGCAAACCGGTAATGGTAAAAAATCATTTATACCTGGTTTAAACGATTATGTGCTCACCTTCACCATCAGGCAAAAATTATATGGCAGGCAAGAGGAAATCAAAACACTTTTAAACGAATTTAAAACCATTAATAAAGGCCATACCAGGATGTTGCTTGTTGCCGGTTATTCCGGTGTAGGCAAAACCACGTTGATCAACGAAATTCACAGGCCCATATCTATAAAAAAGGGCTTTTTCTCTACAGGTAAATTTGACCAGTATCACCGTAACATTCCTTATTATGCTTTCATCCAGGCTTTCCAGGTACTGATAGAGCAAATACTTACAGAACCCGAAGAAAAACTGGCTGAGTGGAAAACCAGGATACAGGAAGCGGTGGGCATAAATGGCCAGTTAATAATTGATGTAATCCCCATAGTAAAGCATATAATCGGGGAACAAAATGCTACCCAAACCATACCAACCTCCGAGGCAAATAACCGTTTTAACAGGGTTCTTTTAAACTTTGTAAAGGTATTTGCAAAGGAAGATCATCCATTGGTCTTGTTCCTGGACGACCTTCAATGGGCAGACATTGCCAGTTTAAAATTCATGGAACAATTAATGGCCCAGGTAACCAATCACTACCTATTGATACTTGGAGCCTACCGCGATAATGAAGTTGACCAGGCACACCCATTAACACTATCATTGAATGAAATAAAAGAAAACGGCAGCACTATAAATACTTTATGGCTTAAACCATTGGAACTGGTTGAGATAAATCAACTGGTTAGTGATTCAATACAAAATTCACCCGAAACTACACTGCCACTTAGCACCCTGGTACATAAAAAAACAGGAGGCAACCCATTTTTTGTTGCGCAGTTTATGAACAAACTGAGCAAAGAAAACAAACTGAATTTTTCAATGAAAACCCATCAATGGGAATGGGACCTGGAAGCGATTAAGGATGAAAACATTACTGAAAATGTGGTGGATTTAATGAAGTCGAACATTTTAAAGCTACCCAAACAAACAATTGAAGTATTAAAACTTGCCGCCTGCATTGGTAATGAATTTGACCTTAAAACCATTGCAACGGTTTCACAACTCCACGAAAAAAAAATAAGTAAACTGCTGTGGCCTTCACTTGAAATAGGTTTGATTGTTCCCTTAGATGATTATTATAAAATTTATGGGAATGAAGAATACGAAGAATATCTTTCGCCTGGTATAAATGCTAAATTTAGCTTTTTGCACGACCGTATACAGCAAGCGGCCTATTCCCTTATTCCGGATGAGGAAAGAATACAGTTACACCTTGACATAGGTAAAAATTTACTACATGGTAAATCCGATTCAGAAGTTGACAGCCGGTTATTCGACATACTACAGCACATTAACCAGGGGGTTGATTTAATAAAAGATGAAAAAGAAAGGATAGCATTTGCCCGGCTGAATAATGAAGCTGCCAAAAAAGCCAAAGCTTCAGCAGCCTATTCCGCATCACTTAAGTTTTTTGAAAAAGCATCCAAATTATTAGGACCAGATAGCCTTCAAAAACAGTATGATTTTTCGTTTCCGCTTCATTTGGATTATGCCGAGGTTTCGTACCTGAGTGGCAATATTACAAAAGCAGAGTCCTTATTGGATTCAATGTTGGCTATTGAAGGACCCCGGCTAAATAAGGCTAAGATTTATATTCAAAAGAGCATCATGTACCTGATGACTACAAACATGGAAGCTTCAAAAAAAGCCTGCAAAAATGCTTTGGAATTGTTTGATATAAGTGTTCCGGAAAAAGTAACCTACGAAGTTTTACTGGAGGCTTACGGTCAGTTAGAAAAACTTAGGGCAGGCAGGCCTATAGCCGATTTTTATAACCTGCCGGAACTTACCGATGCCGATCAGTACATGCTGTTTATTATCTATTTTAATTATGCCACCCCGGCTTATTTTACCGATCAAAATTTATGGATCTGGATTATTTACCAGGAAATTGGCATCTCCATTAAATATGGTAATTCCGATTTTTCCGATGCTGTTTATTGTGCCTTCGGCCTTATTTTAGGATCGGGTTTAGGAGATTATGATTCCGGTTTTGCCTACGGTGAATTAGGAAAAAGGCTCAACGAGAAATACAACAATGTTTCGAACCGCGCTAAAATATGCGTAGTATTTGGCCAAATGAATTCGCACTGGAAACGACACTTTAAATACAACCTGCCACTTGCAAAAGAAGGATATTTAATCGGGAATGAAACGGGCGACTTAACCTATGCCGGCACCAATGCTTTTCATAGTTGCTGGTGTACATTTTTAATGGGTAAACCATTAAAAAAAGTAATGGAAGAATGCGAACGTTACGAAGATTATTTTATTAAAACCAAGCAAAACTTAAGAGATTCAATAAGAGTGGAGCTCCAAATGATAAAAGCCTTAAGTGGCCAAACCGAAAGTTTAACCACCTTATCAGATGAAACGTTTAAAGAAGAAGAATTTGTAAATCAGCTTAGTACATCACCGCTTCAAATACCTATACATACTTATTACCTGGCTAAAGAAAGACTTTTTTATTTTGCGGGTCAATATGAGCAGGTGCTTGAAATGGCTCATCTTGCCAAACCGGTAAATTTCTCCTCGTTGGGCATGGGTTATACACCCGAGGAATTTTATTTTGAAGCGCTGGCGCATGTTGGTAATTGCAGAGAAAAGAACATTGAGTTACCACAAACTGTTAACGATATCGTAAACCGGTTTAGCCACTGGGCAAAACACTCACCCGATAATTTTTTACATAAACTGGAACTTATACAAGCAGAAATACTAAGCCTGAAAAGTGAAAAAGCAGCAGACGATTTATACGACAAAGCCATTTTGCACGCTAATGAAGGTGATTTTTTACAGGAGGAGGCCCTGGTAAACGAACTGGCAGCGCTTCATTATTTTAGAAACAGCAACCTGAAACTGGCTCGTGCATACATGACCGAAAGCAGGAACCAATACCAGGTTTGGGGAGCCCTTGCCAAGGTTAAAAATCTGGAGTTGCACTATCCACATCTATTATATGGAAAAAGTACCGCTGAGCATTTTGGTCAAAAAACAGCCCAGCTTATCACCTCCACCCAGGATTTAATGCTGGAACCCGATATTCAAACCATTTTAAAAGCATCAACTGCAATTTCGGGTGAAGTTAAAATTGAAAACCTGCTACGCACCCTTATAAACATAACAATTGAAAATGCCGGCGCTCAAAAAGGAACCATCATTTTAAAGGAAAACGACATTTATTTAATTAAAGCCAGTAAACTTGAAGATGGCACTATTGAAGTTTTGCAGGATACCCCCCTCCAAAAATTTGAAGATCTATCAAAAAGCGTAGTGCAATTTGTTATAAGAACAAAGGATAATATTGTTTTAGACGACGCCAGTGAAAACGAACGATTTGCCAAAGACCCGTATATCAAAAAAAATAAAACCCGTTCCATATTATGCATGCCTATTATTAGTAAGGGTAACCTTATTGGCATTTTATATTTAGAAAACAACCTTACAACTAATGCATTTACATCTCACCGGCTGGATTTATTGCGGCTGATTTCAGGACAAATAGCAACCTCCATCGACAATGCATTTTTATATGAAAACCTTGAAAAAAAGGTAAAAGAGCGCACCTTCGAGCTGGAAAAAGAAAAAGAAATATCGGACAAATTGCTGCGGAATATTTTGCCTGAAGAAACTGCCGAAGAGCTGAAAAAAACGGGCACCGCCATTCCAAAAAGCTACGAAATGGTGAGCATACTTTTTACAGACTTTAAAGGGTTTACCAGGGTTTCAGAAAAACTTACCCCCAAAGAAATTATTGAAAAACTGGATTACTGTTTTGCCAGTTTCGATAAAATAATTACTAAATACAACCTGGAGAAAATTAAAACTATTGGCGACTCCTATATGTGTGCCGGCGGCATACCCGCGGCAAACACCACCAATGCTTTGGATGCGGTGCGTGCCGGTATTGAAATACAGGAATTTATTGAAACCTGGAATATAAATGAAACCGCTCAAAAAAAGGAAACCTGGCAGGTACGCATAGGTATAAACACGGGTAAAGTGGTTGCGGGGGTGGTAGGCCAATCAAAATTTGCTTACGATATTTGGGGCGATGCAGTAAACCTGGCCAGCGCCATGGAGCAATCCGGCGAAGTGGGTCGTGTAAACATCAGCCAATCAACTTACGAACTGGTAAAGGAGCAATTTAATTGCACCAGCCGTGGTAAAATAAAGGCCAAAAACAAAGGCGAAGTTGAAATGTTTTTTGTTGACAGCCCTAAGAAGGAAAACAATTAATATTCTTTTTTTTGGGTAACCAGCATCCGCCCTTTATCAGCATCGTTGCGTCGCACTCTTGTACTTTATTTACTTTACGCAGCTTTTTTGCCCAAAGTTATACAGCACAAGAGTGCGACGCAACCGGGGCTAAATTAATGATCACCCGCCTGGTACATAATAAAAACAAAAAAGCCCCAATTGGGGCTTTTTGTATCAATACGAGGTTACTTTATTGGTTTAGTTTCCGGGAGCCTGTTGTGGCTGACCTTGTTGACGAGGATCCATCATATTGGCTTGTGGCTGAGGAGGGGCGGTAATCATATCTTTTACTTCCACTTCAAAAACAAGAGGGGCATAAGCAGGAATAACCGGAGGTTTACCTGGAGGGCCATAACCCATTAAAGATGGAACGTAAATAGTACCTTTTCCGCCTTTACCAAAGTACTGGAAACCTTCTTCCCACGCACGGATGGTTTGGCCTGAACCTATAACGAAAGTAAAGGGTTGAACGTGGCCAAATGTAGTGTCAACATTACTGTCGAACTTTTTGCCGTTTTCAAGTAAAGAACCGGTGTAGTTTACCGTAAGCTGCTGGCCGGCAGTAGCTTTTGTGCCTTCACCGGGGTTTTTAACCTCTACAAACACGCCGTTCTCCGTTTTTTCAGCTTTAATGCCTTTCTTTTTCAGGTAGCTTTCCAGGTTGGCAATTTCGCGTTGCTTTTCCATATCAAGCTCTTTCTGCTGGTCGGCTGCTTTTTCTTCTTCTGAATTGAAAGCTTTTAAAACTTTCAGAGAGGTTTGGATTTTATCACCTTTTTTAAGCAATTCTGAATATTGAGCCAATCCCATTTTAACCAGTGAATCAACATCAGCAACTGTTACAATACTATCGCCTACTGAAGCAAGGTGTAAAATTTCGTTGAAATCATAGGATTTTTTGGTTGACGTATCCACAGGAAGGTACTCAGGCAAATGACCGTAAGTAGTAAACATTACGGAATCTTTTGGTGTAAGTTTTACAATACCATTGATCTTAATGATCTGGCCTGCTTTTAATTGTTCCTTACCGTCACCTTTAATAATCTTGTAAGCTAACCCAGAAGGTGCTTTTTCGAACTTTGAGCCGCATGAGGCAAATACCAGGGCTAAACCTGCGATGGCTAAAATCTGTTTCATAATTAGTGTAATTGTAATTCGTATTGTTTTATAACCTGTTTAAAATTTTTAACTGTGTTTTCTATAGTTTCGGTGCTACTGCCGCCTGCAGCATTAAAATGGCCGCCGCCATTAAAGTTTTGGCGGGCAAAGGTATTTACATCAAAACCGCCTTTGCTTCTAAAGCTCCATTTACATTCATCTTCCCTTTCAATAACAAGTGCGGCAAATTTAATTCCTTGTATAGTAAGTAAATAATTAACCAACCCTTCGCTGTCGCCGGTTTTTATATGAAAGCGAAAAAGATCGCCTTTTGGTATGGCCATTATGGCGGTGTTGTATTCGTAAAACACTTCCATCCTGTTCAGCAGGCAATGGCCTATAAAGCGCAGCCTGTTTTCTAAAAAGTTATCATATATATTTTCGTGCACCGTGGTGTGGCTGAAACCAGCGTCTTTTAACCGGGCAACCATTCTAAAAACATTGGCCGAGGCTGCCGGGAAACGAAAAGAGCCGGTATCGGTCATCACACCAGTATACAGGCATTGTGCAACCTCTGTGTTTATATATATATCGTGACCACTGTTTACAATCAGATCATAAACCATTTCGCAGGTAGAGCTTTTTTCCGTCTGGCTGATGCCGTAATCAAACACGGCTTCTTGTGGTTGCTCATGGTGATCTATTAAAACTTTTATGCAATCCAGTTTTTCAAGAAAAGGTTCCATGCTTTTGGTGCGGTGCAGCACATTAAAATCAAGGCAGAAAAGTATTTCAGCCTCGTTCATAATTTCAAGTGCCTTTTCGCGTGAAAATTCAAAATCAACAACTTTATCGCAACCCGGCATCCACTTTAAAAAGTTGGCCCAATTCGTGGGCGAAATTACCGTTACAGAATGACCCAATTGTATTAAAAACTGGTAAAGCCCCAGCGATGAACCCATCGCATCGCCATCGGGCTTCTGATGGGTAGTGATAATAACCTTGCGGGGAATATCTAACTGAGCGTAAAACGATTGTATAGATTGCATAGAAAGGTGGCAAAAATCATTTATTTGATCTACAACCACAAAAAAATTTGAAGTCTTAACAAAATCATTTTGACTAAACAAAAATTTAAAAGGGTTAAATCCTACTTTTGCCGCCCAAATACAAAAAATATGAGTAACAGAACTTTCACAATGATAAAGCCGGATGCAACGGCTAAAGGACACACCGGTGCCATTTTAGACCAGATAATTAAAGCAGGTTTTACTATTAAAGCAATGAAGTGGACTAAATTATCCAGCGAAAAAGCAGGAGAATTTTATGCAGTTCACAAGGAGCGCCCTTTTTATGGCGAATTAGTGGAGTTTATGAGCAGCGGTAATATTGTTGCAGCCATTTTGGAAAAAGAAAATGCAGTTGCCGATTTTCGTACATTAATTGGTGCTACCAACCCTGCGCAGGCAGCCGAAGGAACCATCCGCAAGAATTTTGCTTCATCATTAGGTGAAAATGCCGTTCACGGAAGCGACAGCGACGAAAACGCAGCAATTGAAGGAAACTTCTTTTTTAGCGAGCTGGAGCGTTTTTAATATTATTTAAAAAACATTTTTTATAGGAGCCCGCCTTTTGGCGGGCTTTTTTAATATATATTACCATCGGATCATTTACCTGGTTAAAAAGGCCTTAAACAGGCAACTCTATCAAATTCAATAACTTTGAAATTATTATTTTAATATGCGTATCAGCTCATATTATAACCAGTTTTGGGAAGAAGCATTGGAAAAATACGAACGAAACGCGTTTGAATTGGATCCGCACATCGATAACTCAAAAGATAAAAGGTTTGGATTAACCATCATTATCCGTCCATCGCCCGAGGTTAAAACTGAAATTGTTTCCATGCTGGAAGAGTTAAAACAAATAGAGCCCCACCAGTATTATTATCCCGAAAGTGATCTTCATGTAACTGCTTTAACGGTTGTTTCGTGCTACACAGGTTTTACTAAAAAATCCTTTTCACCAAAAAAATACATTGACGTTATCCGCAAATCGTTACACAATGTTCCGCCTTTCAATATTCATTTTAACGGCATAACGGCCTCGCCGTGTTGCGTAATGGTCCAGGGGTTTCCTGGTCCCACATTAAACTTATTTAGAAAAAACCTGCGCGATAATTTTAAAGACACCAATCTGGAAACGTCCTTCGACATGAGGTATATTTTAAAAGTGGCCCATGCATCAGTTATGCGGTTTAAAAACCCGGTTTTAAATTATGACCACTTTATTGGAAAACTAAAATCGTATCGCTACCACGAATTCGGCAATACAAACATTAATGAAATTGAATTTGTTTTTAACGATTGGTACTTGCGAAACGATAAAGATTTTACCATTGCCAGTTTACAATTAAAGCTTCCAAAAGTTTAGTGTTGTTAATAGCCTATATATAAAGAAATTATTTGTAAGTCTGCAGTATAGCTTATGGCAACATCGTTGTAGCCTGACCGACCACCGACGGTTCACTCACTTGTACTACATGTTCGCTCTGCAGCAATATATTTTATGTGCAGGAAACATGGATAATCCTAATCCATTCCACTTTAAATACGGATTACATTTGTATAACGCAAATGAATATGTTTACTTATTACTAATGTTACAAACAAATTAATTTAATGAAAGCTCTTTTGTTAATTGATATTCAAAACGATTTTTTGCCCAATGGTGCACTTGCTGTTACAGATGGCAACGAAATTATTCCCATCATAAACGGTATTCAGCAATATTTTGATTTAGTAGTGGCCACGCAGGACTGGCACCCCGGTATGCATAAAAGTTTTGCTTCTAATCATCCTGGTAAAATAGCTTTTGATTTAATTGACCTAAATGGATTGGAGCAAAAGTTATGGCCCGACCATTGTGTTCAGGGTACGGAAGGTGCCCAGTTTAGCGGTGAATTATCCATGAATAAGGTAGAAGCCATTTTTAGAAAAGGAACGGATATAGAAATTGACAGTTACAGTGGTTTTTTCGACAATGGCCATCGAAAATCAACGGGGTTGGCCGACTACCTGCGTGGCCGCCAAATAACCCAGGTGTACCTGGCGGGTTTGGCGGGTGATTATTGTGTTTATTTTTCGGCATTAGATGCAATTGCCGAAGGATTTGAAACTTTTGTGATGGAGGATGCCGTACAATCTATAAACCCGGATGATTATAAAAAAGCCAAACAGGACATAACCGAAAAGGGAGGAAAAATAATTAATAGTAATGATGTGAAAATACCCACAGCTTCCATCTTAAAATAACGCAATTCGTAGTTGCTATTTATAAATTAAGTTGCATAAAATACAAAATTGTACAAGTGTGCAAACCGCCAATAGTAGGTCATGCTTTAAGTAAAGCTTCACCAGGGCTTAATAGCCTGGTTCATAAATTTCCAAATTATAACTAACACTCGCTTAAACTAATGGGTAATTGTATGGCAAGCCCGCCGTCGGAAGTTTCTTTGTATTTGCTGTTCATATCAAGCGCAGTATTCCACATGGTAGCAACAACCTTATCAAGCGAAACCCGTGCATAATCGGGCGAACTTTGCATTGCTAACTGCGACGCCGTAATGGCTTTAATAGCACCCATGGTATTGCGTTCAATACATGGAATTTGAACCAGCCCGCCAATAGGATCGCAGGTTAAACCCAGGTGATGCTCCATAGCAATTTCGGCAGCCATCATAGCCTGGCGTTGCGTACCACCCATTACTTCGGTTAAGCCGGCTGCGGCCATTGCTGATGAAACGCCAATCTCGGCCTGGCAACCACCCATAGCTGCCGAAATAGTAGCACCTTTTTTAAATATGCTTCCAATTTCGGAGGCCGTCAGCAAAAAGCGTATGATTTTATCTTCATCAAACCCATCGCAAAAAGCAATAAAATACTGTAATACTGCCGGTATTACCCCTGCCGCACCATTGGTTGGCGCAGTTACAACCCGGCCAAATGCCGCATTTTCCTCATTAACCGCTAATGCAAAACAACTTACCCAATCCAAAATATAATTAAAATTATTACCTCCTGCTTTTATAGCTTCCAGCCAGGAGTTATAGTCGTGGTAAGCACGGCCGGCTAACAACTTTTTATTAAGATCAAATGCGCGGCGTTTAACTTTTAGTCCCCCCGGCAAGATGCCCTTATTGTGGCACCCGCGGTACATACAATCGCGCATGGCAATCCAAATGTTTAAAACCCCGCTCCTGGTTACTTCCTCTGTTTGCCAGGTATGTTCGTTTTCCATTACCACCTCATTAATAGAAAGTCCGGTTTTAATACACCAATGCAATAAATCATTGGCTGTATTAATAGGAAAAGGTAAGTCGACCGTTTGGGCAACCGAACCTGTTTCACCTTCTTTAACCACAAAACCACCACCAATGGAATAAAATGTTTCGCTCCACTGGTTACCATCTTTCATGGTTATAAGAAAAGTGAGCCCATTGGGATGAAACGGCAATGATTCCTGATATAAAAATTGGATATGTTTTGATGGAGAAAAAGAAATTGGATGTTTGCCTCCCAGGTTTAATGTGTGCCTGGTATGTATTGCTTCAATTTTTGTGGATATGGCATTTACATCTATGGTAACGGGATCTTCCCCCTGAAGCCCTAACATTACCGCGATATCTGTGCCGTGCCCCACACCGGTTTTGGCCAGGGAACCATATAATAAAACTGAGATTGCTTCCACTTCAACTAAACCACCTTGTTGCGAAATACTTTCCAGGCAACGCAATGCGGCCCGCCAGGGTCCTAATGTATGCGAACTGGAAGGGCCAACCCCTATTTTAAACATATCAAAAACCGAAATAGCCTCGTGTGGCATAATAAAAATTTAACCCCTCAAAAATAACGGGAGCCGCTTTATAAAAAACAATGATTTAAAAAGCTTGTGATATTTTTTATAAAATTTGATGGATGAAAAAAGATTTCCTCCTATATTTGCAACCCCAAAAGGGAATGGCTGCGTAGCTCAACTGAATAGAGCATCTCACTACGGATGAGAAGGTTTTAGGT
>JBBSJX010000092.1:0-12116 GCA_038256825.1 Chitinophagales bacterium | reverse complement strand
AGGAAGTGTTTGCGCCAAAGGTAATTCGCGAAGCCGCCACATCACCTGATGGCAAAACACTGCTTTTTAATGCTGTGGGATATTTATGGAAAAAACAATTGCCAGGTGGCACCCCTCAACGATTAACTAAAGGAACAGATCATGAATTTGAACCTTCATTTTCAGCAGATGGCAAAACAGTGGTGTATGTTACCTGGAATGATGATGAAACCGGATCAATACAAAAATTAAATATTTCGGGTGGCAACCCGGTGCGCTTAACAACTGAAAAAGGAATATTCAGAATGCCCTCATTTTCACCCGATGGCAAGACCATCGTTTTTTTTAAAGAAGGAGATAATAATGCGATGGGTAATTCCTATACCGTAGAACCCGGCATTTATACAATCCCATCCAACGGAGGTAAATCAACTTTCGTGTCGGATAAAGGAAGCAACCCAACCTTTAATGCAAAAGGCGACAGGATATTTTATAGAACAGATAGAGGTTCTTCAAAAACTTTAGGAAGTTATAACCTTAATGGAAACGAAGATCGCACTCATATAAAAAGCACTTATGGCAGCCAGTTTATCGTTTCGCCCGATGAACATTGGGTGGCTTTTATTGACTTACATAAAGTTTACATTGCTGCGTTTCCGGCAACAGGTAGAACCATTGATTTAGGTAGCGCTACCGCTGATTTTCCTGTTAAGCTGGTAAGCAAGGATGCCGGGATTAATATGCATTGGAGTAACGACAATAAAAAATTAATGTACACTTTAGGCGACCAGTATTATGTTATAAACCTGGATGATCGTTTTGAATTTATAGCGGGCAAACCCGACAGCACTTTTGTGATGCCTGAAAAAGGAATAACTGTTGGGTTAAAAGTTAAAGCCGACCAACCTACGGGCACTATTGCTTTTACCAATGCCCGAATCATTAGCATGAAGGGAAATGAAGTAATTGAAAATGGAACCATTGTAGTGGAAGGAAATGTGATTAAGGCAATAGGCCAGGGTTTAGCTATGGTGCCTGCGGGGGCAAAGGTGATTGATGCTGCCGGAAAAACCATTATGCCTGGAATGATTGACGCACATGCGCACGGCGCTCACTTCCGGTATGGATTAACACCCAAAAATCATTGGCCCTACTATGCAAACCTGGCATACGGGGTAACCAGTATGCACGATCCATCAGCCAACAGCGAAATGGTTTTTGCACAAAGCGAATTGGTAAAAGCCGGCGAAATGGTTGGACCCCGCGTATTTTCAACAGGAACTATTTTATACGGAGCCGACGGAGATTTTAAGGCAGTAATTAACAATATTGAAGATGCCCGCAGTGCGTTAAGAAGAT
Source organism: Chitinophagales bacterium (assembly GCA_038256825.1). Lineage (GTDB taxonomy): Bacteria > Bacteroidota > Bacteroidia > Chitinophagales > Chitinophagaceae > Segetibacter. The sequence goes on along the minus strand of JBBSJX010000092.1, from coordinate 10,778 downwards.
CTAAAGCTTATGGCTCCTTTTCGGTTAAAAGTTATAATCAACCACGCCGTGAGCAAAGGCAGATGATTATACAGGCTGCACGTGAACTGGGGATGGAAGTGGTTCCTGAAGGTGGTTCATTCTTTTTCCACAATATAAGTATGATAATGGATGGACATACAACCATTGAACACAACATACCCATAGCACCCTTATATGCCGATGTGTTGAACTTATGGAAGAACTCCAAAACGGCTTATACCCCTACGTTAATTGTTAGCTATGGTGGAGTTAGTGGCGAATACTACTGGTATCAAAAAACCAATGTTTGGGAAAAGGAGAAATTGTTGCGGTTTACCCCACGCAGCATAATTGATCCAAGAAGCCGGCACCGCACTATGTTACCTGATGAAGAATATGAAAACGGTCATATACTGATTTCAAAAAGTGTGAAACAATTATCGGATTCAGGAGTTGTTGTTAATATGGGGGCTCACGGACAAATACAAGGAATAGGTGCTCATTGGGAAATTTGGATGTTTAGCCAGGGTGGAATGAGCAACCACAATGCACTGCGTGCCGCCACATACAACCCGGCCTTCAGTCTTGGTTTAGATAACTGGCTTGGATCGCTGGAGGTAGGAAAATTTGCAGACCTTGTAATTATGGATAAAAACCCATTGGATAATATTTATAATACCGAAAGCATTAGCCAGGTAATGGTGAATGGCAGGTTGTATGATACTGAAACCATGAATGAGATTGGAAACCATCCAAAACCAAGAACTAAGTTATGGTGGGAACATAGCCGCACAGCCAATTTATTTAACTGGCACGAGCATACCGAAGGCAATACCGAACATACCTGTTGCGGTAGAAATTAGAGAATGAATGAAAAAGATTTTTTGATGAATTAAGAAGGGTTTAATCAATTTCTTTTATCCAAAAAGTTTCAAAAAAAAGAGGCTGTCTCCCTGGTATGGAACAGCCTCTTTTTTGTTTCTAAAATTTTTAAATAAAATTGAAATGAAGAATAATTTTTAAAGATGCTGCAATAGGTTTGGCGGAACAAGAGTGCGAACCGCCAAAAGTCGGACAAGCTGCAAGTAAAGATCCTTCTTACTTAACCGCCCGAACAAAAGAAATATTAATTGCTATTTATATTTATACTGCCTGTTGTTCTAAAGAATATTTTTTAAAAAATGCTGATAAAGTTTTGCAGTACAAGAGTGCGACGCAAGTAAAGCTCCACATAGCTTTTTTGCCGGGACAATAAAAATACTATTTGCTGTTTTTTAATACCTGTTCATGAACTTTTTCGGTCGCATCTTCTTTTTCATCCGCGTCGGCATGCGGTTTATGTTGTTTGTGAAACAAATCTTCATGGTATTCAAAATGGCTGAACATGGGAAAATGATCGGAACCATTATGGGGCATTCTTTTCATTTTAACCAACCCGAAATGTGCCGAACAAAAAACATAATCCAACGGAAAACGCATATACCAATGGTTGGCGGAGAACGTGCTGAAAAAGCCCCTACCCCTGCGGGGATCAAGCAGACCGCTGGATTTGGTAAATAGTTCCGTTACATAACTCCAGGCAACATCATTTAAATCGCCCATTACTACAACCGGAAGTTTTTCGTTTTTCACTTCAAAAGCCACCGTCATAATTTCTTTGTCCTTTGCGGTGGTCTGAGGATCCTCGGAAGGAATTGGTGGTTTGGGATGCAACCCCCATACTTTAATCAATTGTCCTGATGGAAGCTTCAACTTTGCTTCAATGGAGGGAACATCGTCTTTAATCAGGTAGTTTACCCTTCCTTCTACCATTTCAAACTTCGAATAAAATAACATTCCATAGGTATTGTCTAACGGCTCTTTTAAACAATGCGGATATTCCTTAATAAGGTAATCCATTGCATCTTCCCATAATTTATCTGTCTCAACCAACAAAATAACATCGGGCTTACACTTTTTTATCTGGGCTAATATATTGGTATATGATCTATTATACTGGTAAACATTTGCTGTGTATAATTTAAGCTGGTTGTTAACATCGCTACTTTGCAGACTTACCATTTGCTTTGGAGCAAGGATGCTATAGGGAAATATTTTTTTAATTAAGTAGAGTACACCTAATCCTAATGAAATAAGTGATATTAACTGAAAGATGTTGGACGTATTGGCAAAAAAGAGTAGCGCTATAAAAATGCTGAGGCAAATTATAAATTTTTGTAACCGGGGATATTCCAGAATTCTAAATATCCAATTATCACTTTTTACCTGGGGAAGAAAAACAGCAATGACCAATAGCCAGCTTACACAAATAAGAACAATGTTTAAAATATGCATTGAGGTAAGGAGTTAAAAAAAAATTTTTGATGTTTAAAGGTGCTTAAATTTTTTGAATAATTATTGATAAGTAATAGCCAAACCACCTAAAAGAAAAATACCTACAGTTTAAGTATATCAAAATTTTTGAAATGCTTTTACTGCAGGTAAATAATTTATAACTAAACTTATTTAGAATTATCCCTGAAAGAGTTCACATCATTAGCTTTTGTTGCAACTTCTTCATCATTAATTTTATTTAAATAAATAGTTTGTGTTGGGAATGCAAAACCTATATTATCCTTCTCAAACACTTCATACAATTGCAGATTGATTTCTTGTTGTTTATCCATGTACACATTAAAATCGGGAGATAAAACGTAGAAAACCACTTCAAAGTTTAAGCTGAAATCACCAAACTCTTTAAAATGAGCCCTATCAAAACGAACATCCTGCATACTTTCAACAATGGATTTTACATACTGGGGTATTACTTTAATTTTTGCGGCGGGTGTGCTGTACAATACGCCAAACGAAAATGAAATACGGCGTTCAATCATACGCTTGTAGTTGTGCACACGTGAGTTGGTAAGGTCGGTATTGGAACAAATTAACTGCTCGCCTCCCAATGTTTTTAACCGGGTGGTTTTAATACCTATATATTCTATCGTTCCTTTTTTATCGTCCATTATTATAAAGTCACCTATCTCAAAAGGCTTATCAAAAAATATAACGAAATAGCTAAAAAGGTCGCCCAAAATGGTTTGAGCCGCCAGCGCAATAGCTATACCACCAATACCCAGACCTGCAATTAAAGTGGTAATGTTATAACCCAGGTTATTGATAAAAAATAAAAAACCAATAACCCAAACAATGCTTTGGATAATGAGGACAATACCTTTGGTTTGCTTTTCACGTTGTAAATCTTCGCCACCACCAGATACCAATTGTTTAAATAAATAGCGGATGAAGGCATTAACAATCTGCAATAAGAAAAAGAGAACGACAACCATTATAGCAACCCTTACAACTTTTTTTACTACAGGATCCATGTTTAAAAACCTGAACCCTACGTAAAACGAAAGCACAAATAACAAGGGCATTACAGACTTGCCTATAACATCAAAAATAAAATCATCTACAGTGGTTTTTGTTTTTGCTGTAAATGATTTGATCCTTTTAATTACCAACGTTTGAAACAAGCGAAGTACAACGATGCATATTAAAATTATAGATAAGGCTATTACCCATTCCTGAACCGAATTTTTTAAAAAAGTATAATCCCAGAAATTATTCATGTAATCGTATTTTATAAAAGTTAGTGAAATACAAATAAAACGGGCTTGTTACGACGCACGTTTTATTTAATAGCTTTTCAGCTTGTTTTATGGGGGTTGCCAAAAATATGTTTATGGCAAAGGCATTGCAATCAGTGCAATGGAATATTGTAGAATAATCGGAATTTCTTTAAAGTTTAAAGCTTATAAAAAGCCACATTCAAGCCTTGCTTCTTCGCTCATTAAATCCTTTGTCCAGGGAGGATCAAAAGTCAGCATCACGTGTGCTTCAGTAACACCTTCAACATCCTGAACTTTTTGTTGTACTTCCTGTATAATTTCACCAGCCACAGGACAGGCGGGAGCTGTTAAAGTCATGGTGATCCAAACTTTACTACCATCTATTTTCAAATTATACACCAATCCAAGCTCCCATATATTAACAGGTATCTCCGGATCGTTAACGGTTTGTAACACTTCCTCTATTTTATCTTTCAGTGAAAGTTCCATATAAACTATTGTAGTGTTTTAGATAAATATGCCACCGAATACATTTTCATTTGCTTTAGCATGGATAATAAACCATTGCTTCGCGTAGGTGAAAGATGGCTGCTTAAACCTATAGCTTCAACAAAATATATTTCAGCATCAGCAATTTGTTTTGGAGTATGACCCGATAAAACCTGGACCACCATACTTACCAATCCTTTTGTAATTACAGCATCACTATCGGCAGTAAAGTTTAAAATGCCCTCAATATAATCTGCATGTAACCAAACCCTGCTCTGACAACCTTTAATCAGGTTCTCCTCTTTTTTATATTCATCATCAATAATTGGTAAGTCTTTTCCCAATTGTATGATGTATTCATATTTATCCATCCAATCATCAAACAATTCAAAGTCTGCAATAATCTCGTCCTGCTTTTCTTTTATTGTCATACGTCAATTTATTATTAGGCTAAAACCATTGCTGCTTTCTTAAGACCTGCAACCAACTTATCCACTTCTTCTTCGGTATTGTAAAATGCAAAAGATGCACGAACCGTGCCCGGTATTTTAAAGAAATTCATTAAGGGTTCTGTGCAGTGGTGCCCCGTACGTACTGCAATACCTTGCTTATCTAAAAGCTCCCCCACGTCAAAAGGGTGGTGATTGCCTATTAAAAAAGATATAGAAGCTGCACGTTCTTCGGCTTCACCAATAAAGCGCAAACCATCAATAGTTTTTAATTGTTTTAAGGCATACTCTATAAGGTGCTGCTCCCTTTCTCTTATCTGGTCAAGGCCAATATCGTTAATGTAGTCAATAGCGGCTCCTAGTCCAATAACGTCGGCTATGTTAGGTGTTCCGGCTTCAAATTTAAAAGGCAGCACATTGTAAGTGCTTTTTTCAAACGAAACGGTTTTAATCATTTCGCCACCTCCCTGGTAAGGGGGCATTTCATTCAAAAATTTTTCCTTTCCATATAAAATACCCATGCCGGTAGGGCCATAAATTTTGTGGCTCGAAAAAGCCATAAAATCAGGGTCCAGGTCTTGTACATCTATACCAATATGTTGAATGGCCTGTGCTGCATCTAACATTACCGGAATGTTTTGAGCGTGGGCTTTTTCAATTATTTGTTTAACCGGATTTACCGTACCCAAAGTATTGGAAACATAAGTTACCGAAACCAGTTTTACGGTTTCGTCCAGCATTTCTTCAAAGGCATCCATCAACAATTCGCCGCTTTGGCTAATAGGAATAACTCTTAAAGTAGCACCCCTGTCTTCGCACATAATCTGCCAGGGAATAATATTGGAATGGTGCTCCATGGCCGAAATAATAATACTGTCCCCAGGCTTTATGTAGCGTTTACCAAACGAGCTTGCTACCAGGTTTATACTTTCGGTAGTGCCCTTTGTATAAATCACTTCGTGCTCGTGCTCAGCATTTATATATTTTTGAACCTTACGGCGTACCAGCTCAAAAGCATCAGTAGCTATCTGGCTTAAATGGTGTACGCCACGGTGTACATTGCTGTTGTAACCATAATAATAATCATCCATAGCCTTAACAACGGCAGCAGGCTTTTGGGTTGTTGCAGCATTATCAAAGTAAACAAGCGGTTTACCATACACCAATGTTTGCAGTATCGGAAAATCACTCCTTACCTTATCAATATCAATCGCACTTTTTGTTATGATTTCGTTATCGCTAAACATGGTATTATCTGTTTAAAAACAATCAACCAGGTGAAGGTTGTTTGCAAAATTTTTTATTGTGTACCAAACACCATTATTTCAATTAAGCAGCCGTTGCGTCGCACTCTTGTACCGTATCAATAAATCATCTATACTAACAATGTACAATGCGCATTGTTTCAGCCAAATTAATTTCCAGGAATATGCTTTGTTATCAGGTTATTGATGTAATGCTCTAATTCCGGTATTTTAATTTTTTCGGTAACATCAAAAGCAAATGCATTAACCAATAAGGCTCTTGCAGCCACCTCTCCTATACCACGCGATTGCAGGTAAAACATGGCTTCTTTACTTAACTGGCCTACCGTAGCACCATGGCTACACTTTACATCGTCAGCAAAAATTTCAAGCTGTGGTTTGGTATTTATGCTGGCTTTATTGCTTAGCAATAAATTATTGTTTTGCTGAAAGGCATTTGTTTTTTGCGCAGCCTGCTGTACAAACACTTTACCATTAAAAACACCAGTTGCCTTATCAAGCAAAACACCTTTGTAAATTTCGTTGCTATTGCAATGCGGCATTTTGTGGTTAACAAACGAGTGGTTGTCTATCAACTGGTGATCTTCGCCTAAATACAAACCGTATAAATGACTTTCGGTTTGGTCATCGTCAAGTGCAACATGCAGATTGTTACGTATTAAATCAGCCTTAGGCATACTAAAAGTATAGTTGCTATACACACTATGACGCTTTTGGCTAACATCAGTCTGGTTTATTATTCTTGTTCCACTGGTAGCGGTTTGCAAAACATAATGGTCAAACTGCGCGTTTTCTTCAACCACAACTTCAGTTAAGCCATTTATAAATATTTTGGCTCCTTCATTTTCCGAAACAACTGTTTCAATAAGGCTTAGTGAAGCACTACGATGTACCACAATTAAGTGACGTGGTTGTATAAATAAATTATTAGACGAAGTAAATGCATGAACAATATGCAATGGCTTATCTAAAACAGCATTTGCATCAATCTCGATAAACAAACCATTTGAAAACAGTGCACTATTAAGGGCTGCAAAATGAAAAGCAACATCCGTATGCTTTCCAAAATGTTCGGTAAGCGCTTCATTGTTCTCCGCTTCTTTTATTGGTGTAACCCGTATAAATGAAGGCAACTCACCAGCCTTTGAATGTAAATGACCGTTAACCAATACCAACTTATAACAATCCATTAAAGGGATAGTTGCATTTTTCAAAACGTCGTCGGAAATGGTTGGCTGACTTGCAATACCATTTAAATGATATTGTTCCTGTAAAAAAGAAGTGATACCGGTGTATTTCCAGTCTTCAACTTTACGTGTTGGAAAACCCAGTTTTTTAAAGCTTTCAAAACCTTTTTGCCTTATTTGCTGCACAGGTTTTTGTGCATCAAATACAGGGGTATTGTTATAACCACTTATCAGGTCGTCGTATAATGGAATGGGTAATGATTTGATCATGATTTTTGCTTTGCAAAAAATAGAAATAGAGTCTATTGCTATTATTGAGTAATTGTTCCGCTTAATTGGCTTTTATAAAAGATGATTAATAAAGAACCAATTAATTTATTGCCAGAGCTGCAAGGCTCATTTATAAAAAATAAAAATTTCGATAAACAGTTACTAAAAAATTGTATAAACTGCCTTATTGAAAATATATAAGTACAAGAGTGCGACGCAAGAATGTTTAATTGAAATGGAAATGCCGGCAACCAAAAAAATAACCGGCGTAGCAAATCCACTATTCAATAATTAAACTGTTTCTTCCTGTAAGGTTTCTTTTAACCAGTCGTAACCTCTTTCTTCAAGTTCCAATGCCAGCTCTTTAGTACCAGATTTAATGATACGGCCATCGTATAAAACGTGCACAAAGTCGGGAACAATATACTCGAGCAAACGCTGGTAGTGGGTGATTAAAACAAAGGCATTGTCTTTTGATCGCAACTTATTTACACCGTTTGATACAATACGCAGGGCATCAATATCAAGGCCTGAATCCGTTTCATCTAGAATAGAGATTTTGGGTTCCAGCATTGCCAACTGGAAAATTTCATTGCGCTTTTTTTCGCCTCCTGAAAAACCTTCGTTTAATGAACGATTAACCAGTTTTGCATCAAATTCAACCAGCTTTTGTCTTTCCTTACTCATGCGTAAAAACTGCTTTGCATCCAATGCAGGCAATTTACGATAGGCGCGAATTTCGTTTAACGCGGTTCTTAAAAAATTGATATTTGAAACACCCGGAATTTCGATTGGGTATTGAAACGCCATGAATAAACCTTCACGGGCACGATCTTCGGGCGACATATCCAATAAATCTTTTCCATCAAGATCTACTTCTCCCTCAAGCACTTCATAATTTTCGCGTCCTGCAAGCACTGAAGCCAATGAGCTTTTGCCAGAACCGTTGGGTCCCATGATCGCATGTACTTCACCGGCGTTCACAGTTAGGTTAATCCCTTTTAAGATTTGTTTATCCTCAACCCTTGCATTCAAATTTTTAATAGTCAACATGTTTCCTGTTCGTTTTATAGATTTAACCAACACTTCCTTCGAGTGTGATGGATAATAATTTTTGTGCTTCTACAGCAAATTCCATTGGTAATTGGTTCAACACTTCCTTTACATAACCATTTACAATTAGGGCAACCGCTTTTTCGCTATCAATACCTCTTTGGTTAAGGTAAAATATCTGGTCTTCACCAATTTTTGAAGTGGTAGCCTCATGCTCAACCATAGCGGTATTGTTTCTTGTTTCGATGTAAGGGAAGGTGTTTGCACTACACTCAGCACCTAAAAGCAAGGAGTCGCATTGGGTAAAGTTTCGGGCATTATCGGCTTTGGGGCCAACCTGCACTAATCCGCGATAACTATTGTTACTACGACCTGCAGAAATACCTTTTGAAATAATGCGGCTCTTGGTGTTTTTGCCAATATGAAACATTTTTGTTCCGGTATCGGCAACCTGCCTGTTTTTTGTAACAGCAATAGAGTAAAATTCACCGGTCGAATTATCGCCCTGTAAAATCACGCTTGGATATTTCCAGGTAATAGAAGAACCTGTTTCAACCTGTGTCCAGGAGATTTTTGAATTTGCCCCGCGGCAAACACCACGTTTTGTAACAAAGTTGTAAATACCACCACGGCCTTCTTTATCGCCGGGATACCAGTTTTGCACTGTGGAGTATTTAATTTCTGCACCTTCTAAAGCAATTAACTCCACTACTGCGGCGTGTAACTGGTTTTCGTCGCGCATTGGAGCCGTGCAACCTTCAAGATAACTAACATAGCTTCCTTCATCGGCAATGATAAGTGTACGCTCAAACTGCCCTGTATTTTCAGCATTAATTCGGAAGTAAGTGGATAATTCCATAGGGCAACGAACGCCTTTAGGAATGTACACAAACGATCCGTCGGAAAATACAGCAGTGTTTAGTGATGCAAATATGTTGTCGGAATGCGGCACTACTGTACCCAAATACTTTTTAACCAGTTCGGGATGTTCCTGTACCGCTTCGCCAAACGAGCAAAATATAATACCTAATTCATTTAATTTTTCCTTGTAGGTGGTTGCAACAGAAATACTATCAAATACATAATCTACCGCTACACCTGCTAAAACTTTCTGTTCGTTTAGCGGGATGCCCAGTTTTGCAAATGTTGCCAGTAATTCAGGATCAACTTCATCCAGGCTTTCATACTTCTGCTTGTTTTTGGGAGCAGCGTAATATGAAATGGATTGAAAATCCATTGGAGGCAAAGTGAAATTTTGCCAGGTGGGCATTTCCTGGCGTAGAAAAGAATCATATCCCTTCATGCGCCATTTAAGCATCCATTCAGGTTCGTTCTTTTTTTCAGATATAAACTTAACCGTGTCTTCGTTTAAACCAACGGGAGCCATATCCATTTCAATATCAGTCACAAACCCATATTCATATTCCTGGGTTGTTATATCCTGAATTATTTGATCGCTTGTATCCATGTTCTACAATTCTTTAAACGTGTAATTTAATTTAGACTGCGAAACTTTCACCACATCCACAAGTACGGGAGGCATTTGGGTTTTTAAATACCAGTCCTTTTCCATTTAACCCACCTGAATAATCCAATTCAGTTCCAAACAGGTATAAAAGACTTTTTAGATCCACCACTATTTTGACTCCTTTGTCTTCGTAAACCTCATCACCCTCTTTAACCTGGTTATCAAATTTTAAATCGTACTCTAATCCAGAGCAACCGCCACCTTTTACTCCAACCCTAACAAAACTATTTGGGCTATAGTTGTCGCTGTCTAGTTGTCTGGTTATATATTCTTTTGCACTATCTGAAACCGTAATCATGTTTTATTTAATTTGTTTCAAGTGTATTAACAATTGTTTTAATCTGTTAACTGTTGAAAGCTTAAGTTAACGCCCAGCAGAACAGAATATTTTTGCAAAGGTAACGCATAAACATTACAAGAGATTTACGCTATAAGTAACCAATAGTTAAAGATTAAAAAAGATGTTGTGGAAATTTGAAGTAAAGCAGTTATTAATGTATAAATCATTCATTAATAAAATATTTAATCTCCTTACTAAAATCCAGGTGCGGGAGTGCATCCTGTAGATTAATTGTTTTATCCAAAGTGGTACTTAAAAATTTGCGATGTGCAGCAGTATCGGGCTGAAAGGGTTTATGCTTAAATGCTGTGGTAATTTTCTTTACTTCTTCCATTGTTTTTAGCGTATCGTAATCAATAAAGTTTTCGGCAAATTTTGAAAACACATATTCAGTTGCGGCATAATTGGGATGCGCCAGGTCAACATCGTAAAACCGGTAATCGCGTAAAACATCTATCACCAATTCGTAAGCAGGAAAATAAAAACAGTTATCAAAAGTGTTTACTATGTTGTGTACTGCTTCAATAAGCCGCGCCTTACTTCGATTATTCTCTATCACTCCATCGCGCAAATGGCGCACAGGGCT
>JBBSJX010000091.1:0-12204 GCA_038256825.1 Chitinophagales bacterium | reverse complement strand
GTGATCATGCCTACCGGTTGGTTAAACTCGTTACATACTTCCAGCAACTGCCGGGTAAGCCTGAATTTTTGCTCGGCTGGTTGGTAACAGTCGGTATTGCCACTCATGCTAATGGGCATACACTCCCATTTAGGATTCATTAAAAATTTGCGTAACAGTTCTGGTGCATTTTTCTTTACCATTATTTTTCGTTCAAAATCAAGGCCGGCGCTGTAACCCCAATATTCAAAAGAGTTGCGGGCAAAGCAATAAATACATCCATGTTCGCAACCCTGGTAGGGGTTTATGCTATAGTACATGCCCACATCCGGACTGGTTACTTTGTTTACAATCCCCTTGGCATTGTCTTCAAAATATTGTGTGGCTTCGTTTTTTTCTGTCCAGTCGTCAATTCCCTCAACATGCTCCTGAACCCGTTGGTTTTTTAAAAATTTATTTTGGGTATTAAACTGTGCTCCCCTGCCTTTTTTATAAATATTTTCTTGTTGATTTTCATCCTGCATTTCATGCTCCTCTTATTGTTGGTGTAAAATTTTTAATACCGGCATTGGTTTTTTATAGCACATTGTTGCAGCCTTGACCGACCGCCGGCGGTTCGTAAGCACTTCATTGGTAGTACCAGTAGGCAGCTTTGGCTTAAAAAATATAACTGGCTGACTGGTCGTAAAAGGCATGGTACTTAAGCTGCTGATGTTATAATGGTTGCCTGTTGTTTTGCCGTACAAGTGTGCGACGCAAGAATGCTTAATAGTAGCAAAAGTGCCCGGTACCCAAATGCTTTTATTGCTCACAGACTTATACAGATTTGATGTTAAAACAGTGCTCCCTGGGTGGTTACAACCGGCATGTTTAAAAATGGAAATTGCTGAATTATTTTAAATGATTGCTCGCCTTGCGGCCTGCGTAGCAGTAGCATATTTTGGGCGATAAACCTTCCCGTAAATTGTTTGTGACTGTACTCCAGCCACCCTTTTTCGTACTGCCAGGGTAATAATTGACGTGCAATGGTTATAAAAAAGTTGTCTATAAAATGAGGTTTTATCTCTTTTGTTTTAAGCAATGCCTGCGCTGTTTTAAGGTGTTTAACCGCCATTTGTAAGGGCAGTTTTGAATCTACATTTATAAAAAGGGTGTGCGATGGATGGCTTCCAAAATCTTTTAGCTCTACCTTAAAAGCCGGTAGCGCCATACCAATTGTTTTTAGCCGGTTGATGATGCGCTCTTCCATCATTTGTAGCTGGCTGAATTTGACGAGTGTTATTTGTGGCTTTCCCCAACTGGCTGCCGGTGCTTCATATTTTTGAGCAAACTCTTTTTTTACCTGTACGATTTTGTTCCATAGCTCTTCGTGCGGTTGCAGTACCACGAGGTATTCGCAAACTTTATAGCCGGGTAATAATGTAAAACTGTTGGTCATGCTGAAAATTTTACTTAGTTGTATAAATTATTTTCATTGGGCCTGAACCCCTGGGGCTGCAGGCGGAATACATGTATTTTTTTTGCTGTGTCGTAGGAGTGGTTCCGGCGCAGGAGTACAAGCTCGATAACTGAAAACTCCTCGTGAAAGGTTTTTTGGGAATAGTCCATCATGGCTGTTAAATACAAAGCATCGGGTAAGCGCCGCGAAATGGTTAGGTGTGGATGCGCCTTTATTTGTGCTGGCGGGCAGGCACAGGAACTGATATAATTACTTACTACCATTAGCTCCTTAGCTAACTGGCGAAAAGGTTTTGGATCCTGGATGCGCAGGTAAATGGTATTGGGCGGCTGACCGCTATAATTATTGAGTTGTACATTAAAACTTTGCACCTGGCTGCAAATACGCTGGGTGTAACGGATGATGGTTTCTTCCATAGGTTCCCTTGCCATAAAACTGGCAATGGTTATATAGGATTGCGTTCGTGGATCTGTTTTTTGGAGGTATTTTTCGGTAAGGCTTTGTTTTTCGGCTATTACCTTTTCGTTTACACCTTCATTGAGGTAAGCTACCAACAAATACTCTGGTAAACCTATTTGCGACCACTCGGCTGTTTGCGTTTTTGTTCCTAACCTTTCCATAATTACCCTTTTTAATTTGGACAATAAAGTTAGTATTAAATACTAAATAAATTAGTAAATGAAGGGATGATTCTTTTTTGGGCCTTTGAATATTTCTATAAGGGTTTATAAACAAATGCGTTGGATAAAAATTTTTATTTGTTATTGGGAGAAAGATGAAATTGTAAACCCAACCATAAAAACAACAAATTATTTTTAGGGATGGGTTTAGGTTAGGAGCCTAACATTATAGGTAGCTGGTGGTATTAGAATACCTTGCCGCTCTCGTCGTTATTAATTAGTGAGTTGGTTAAGGAATTATCAAAAACATTTTCCTTGCTTGCGAGGGCTTCGCGTAATACATCGTGCAGGGTAACGATACCCACAAATTTATTGTTTTCAAAAGTTGCCAGGTACCGGGTGCCGCGTGTATTCATCAAATACATACAATCTTCTACGGTACTCTCCATCGAAACCTCGGGCAGCTCGGTGCTCATCACATCTTTAACCATTGTTTCCCTGCTAGAGCGGCCTTCTATTACCAGTTTGCGGGTATAATCTCTTTCGCTGAAAATACCTTTAAACTCATTGTTTTCGTAAACAACCAGGTAGCTTAAGTTTACGGATATCAATTTTTTTAGTGCATCAATTACCATAGCCGACGGATCAATTGAATTGCCGGGCTCATCTTTTGTTTCTAATATATTTTTTACTGTACGCATGCAATGTTTTTGTTTCGAATATACTTTATTTTAATTATGGCTGGTATTGAACTGCTTTTTTTTATAAAGTACGGTTGGTTTTGGTTGGATACCTGAAAATAATTTTGTTACGTAGGATGTGGTATTTACAATGGTTTTGCCTTTGGTTTGGCTAGTGTTTTTATACAACGAAACTGATAAAAAAGAGTGGTATGCTTTTATTATGGATTTGTATTCGATTTAAAAAGCTGCGTAAAGATATTTTGTACAAGAGTGCGACGCAACGGCTGCTAAATATTTGTAAACAGCTGAGGACCCAAAAAAAGAACCAACGCTATTGTTTGAAAGTTTATAGATGAAGGAACTTGAGAAGTAGAAATAATATACTTTTACCGCCCTACAAAAAAATTGGAAGTAATTATGGAAGAAATTGTTGCTGCTGTGAGCAGGTTGTTTAAAAGCTTTAGTGGCGTAGCCGAAGATCGAATTGAAAAGCTTCCACAATCGGGTAGTGACCGTATTTATTTTAGAATTTATGCCGGTGATAAAACATATATAGCTACCCATAACCTGAATATAAAAGAAAATGAAACTTTTGTTTTTTTTACGCATCACTTTTTAAATGCCCGCTTGCCTATGCCCAGAATTTTTAGCGTTAACAACGATAAAACTATTTATATACAGGAAGATCTTGGAAACAGTTCGTTATTGGAAAAATTGGAACAGAATGGCCATAACGATTATACTTACGGGTTGTTTCAGCGAAGTTTAAAGGAATTATCGAGGGTGCAGATTTTAGGCGACAAGGGTTTAAATTATGATGAATGGTGCTTAACCGCTAAGGAATTTGGAAAGCAGGCCATAATGAGTGACCTGCTATATTTTAAATATTATTTTTTAGATACTTTAAAAATAGCCTACGATAAACAGGCTATGCTGGTTGATTTTGAAGCATTGAGTTCGTACCTGACCAATGTGGAGCATAAATATTTTATGTTTCGCGATTTTCAGAGCCGGAACGTAATTGTTGAAAATGATATCCCGCATTTTATAGATTACCAGGGTGGTATGAAGGGAGCCCTGCAATACGATGTTGCTTCGCTTTTATGGCAGGCCAAGGCAAGTTTAAGTGAAGACTGGAAAAACAGCCTGTTGGAAGATTATATGGACGAGGTGGAGCAATTGTTAGATCAAACCATTGACCGGCCCCAGTTTGTGAGCCAGTTTAATGGTTATGTTTTAATAAGGTTGTTACAGGTTTTAGGCGCTTATGGTTTCAGGGGCTTGTTTGAGCGGAAGGCACATTTTTTATCGAGCATCCCGTTGGCCTTGCATAACATTAAATTTTTTATTGAGCATAAGTCAATAGGCATTTCCATCCCCGAGTTTGACCGTATAATGAAACTGATGGTGGAAGATGAAATAATTAAAAAATTTGAAACGGTTCGCGTTACGGAGGAAACGCCTTTGGTGGTAACCATTTGCAGCTTTTCGTATAAAAAAGGTTTGCCCGTTGATGCTTCATCAAACGGAGGAGGATATGTTTTTGATTGTCGTGGTATTTTGAACCCCGGCAGGTTTAAGGAATTTAAAACAGCTACCGGCAGAGATAAACCTGTTATAGACTTTTTAGAGCAGCGTACCAAAATGCCCGATTTTTTAAACAGTGTTTTTGATGTGGTGGATATATCGGTTGAAGATTATATAAAGCGCAATTTTGAAAGCCTTACAGTAAGTTTTGGCTGTACGGGCGGTCAGCACCGTAGTGTTTATGCTGCCGATAGTCTTGCCAGGCACTTGAAAAATAAATTTGGGGTTAAAATTGAATTATCCCATAAAGTTCAGGACGCTAAAAACTGGATTAATAAAATTGAGGAGCAACCCTCGGTATCAGAAACAGGAGTTCAACGTTCCAATAATTTTCCTAATCAATTAAATTTTGAGATGTTGAGCCCGAAAGAGTTGCATTTTTAATTTTTCAATTACCACATAAAATGTTTGGTAGATCATTTCCGACGTTTTAGCATCACATGAATTCAGCTTCCACAAATTTATTGGCAAAAGATATGCGGGCAATGATACTTGCCGCAGGATTGGGTAGCCGCCTAAAACCGTGGACGGATCATCATCCTAAGGCACTTGCCATTGTTAATGGAAAAAGTTTGCTGCAACGTAATATTAAATACCTGCGCAGTTTTGGTATTACCAGTATAGTGGTTAATGTGCATCATTTTGCCGAACAGGTTTTGGATGCATTAGAAAAGAATGATGGTTTTGGTTGTGATTATATAATCAGCGATGAAAGGGAAGAGGTTTTGGAAACAGGTGGGGGATTGGTAAAAGCCCAACCTTACCTTGTTGGTAATGCACCTTTTGTATTGATGAATGTTGACATATTAACTGATCTTAATTTGGGCGCTATGTTGCAAAATCATCTTGAGCACGCCCCTTTGGCAACATTGGCAACCCGGAACCGTGAAACTTCACGTTATTTATTATTTGATGACGAGGATCGTTTATGCGGATGGAAAAACATAAAAACAGGCGAAGAAAAACCTGCACTACAAAACGGGGCAGAAGAGCCAGCAATAGTTAAACATCCCAAAGCATTTAGTGGGATCCATATTATCGACCCAAAAATATTTTCATTGGTAAAACAGGAAGGTAAGTTTTCGATGATTGATGTTTACCTGGATTTAATGGCGGATCATACGATACGGTCGTTTGACCATACAGGCAGCCGGTTTATAGATGTAGGGAAACCTGAAAGTGTTTTGGCCGCTGAACAAATGTTTATCTGATGGTACCAGGTTATATACCAGATTTCTTTTCTTATTCTTTCGAAGATTATAATACCTCCTTAACTTTCGCGTTATTAATTTTAAAAATGCTTTAATGGCAAATTATTTTGTACACCCGTCATCGTTTGTTGATGAGCCTTGTGAAATTGGTGAAGACGTAAAAATCTGGCATTTCAGCCATATTATGCCCCATTGCAAAATTGGTAAGGGTTGTAATATTGGTCAAAATGTGGTGGTATCGTCCAATGTTATTTTGGGCAACAATGTAAAAGTTCAAAACAACGTTTCTATATACGAAGGGGTGATTTGCGAAGACGACGTTTTCCTGGGGCCTTCCATGGTATTTACCAATGTAATCAATCCAAGAAGTGCCATTATCCGCAAAAACGAGTATAAACAAACGACCGTAAAAAAAGGAGCCAGCATTGGTGCCAATGCTACCATTGTTTGTGGCCACGATATTGGGGAATATGCCTTTATTGGGGCGGGTGCTGTAGTTACTAAAAATATTGCCGCCTATGCATTGGTGGTGGGCAACCCGGCAAAACACATTGGATGGGTAAGCCGGCATGGCAACAGGTTACAATTTGATGCGGAGGGCAAGGCTACCTGCCCCGAGAGTAAACAAGCTTATTTATTGAAGGATAACAAGGTGACAATAATTGAACAATGACACAAAAACAAACGGTAAATTTTGCAGTAATTGGCTGGGGCCATATTGGTAAGCGCCATGCCGAAATGATTGAAAGAAATGCAGAGGCAAAGCTAGTGGCCGTTGTTGATGTTAAAGAACCGGAAAGCATCGGTTATAATTTAAGCGTTCCATATTTTTCTACTTTAGATGCTTTTTTAAATGATCCGTTAGCTGAGCAAACCGATGTAATAAATATTGCCACTCCAAATGGCTTTCATGCCAGCCAGGCCTTAAAATGTCTCGAAGCAAAAAAGCATGTGGTGCTCGAAAAGCCGATAGCCTTATCAAAACACGACGCAGAAAAAATTATTTATAAAGCGCTGAATGTGCACCGCCACGTTTTTGCGGTAATGCAAAACCGATATTCCCCACCTTCGGCCTGGTTAAAACAGTTGGTTGATTCGGGAAAGCTGGGCGACATTTATTTAATACAACTCAACTGTTATTGGAACCGCGATCACCGTTATTATGTTGCCGATAGCTGGCATGGAAAAAAGGATCTTGATGGCGGTACGCTCTTTACCCAGTTTTCGCACTTTATTGATGTGATGTACTGGATTTTTGGCGACATCACCAACATCGTTTCTAAATTAAACAGCCACAACCACAAGCATTTAACGGAGTTTGAAGACAGTGGTTTTGTTCATTTCGATTTAATTAACGGTGGCGCCGGTTGCATCAACTTTTCCACTTCAGTTTGGGATAGAAACCTGGAAAGCAGCATTACCGTTATTGCCGAAAACGGCAGTGTAAAAATTGGCGGACAGTATATGGATAAAGTGGAGCAATGCCATATTAAAGATTATGAAATACCCCAATTGGCACCCACCAATCCCGGAAACGATTATGGGTTATACAAAGGATCGGCTGCCAATCATCATTATATAATTGAAAATGTGGTGGATGTAATAAAAAACAATGCCCCCATAACCACCAATGCTTTGGAAGGTTTAAAAGTAGTAGAAATAATTCAGCGTATTTACGCCGGCGATCGGTAGGTCAATCTATTAATTTCTTTTTTTGGGTTACGAGCATTTGTATTTCATAGCAGCATTGTTGTGTCACTCACTTGTACCATTAGTTATCTGGGCATCCAGGTAAACTTTTTATATGGTAGCTGGTTCATTAGCCTTCCACCTCCTCACAAAACCTACTTCTCCCATACCCGGTATGCAACTGGTTTATTGGGGAAGAATTTTTTTTTGGTACCTCAATATACACGTCCATTTCATCCCCGTCATCTATAATAGTAATTCACTACTCCTATAACAGGCGGCCAGGTTTTTAGGGTATTGCACAAAATATGGTACTTTAATTCCCTTCTTATAATGTTGATTAATAAGTACAAAATGAATGCAGTTACTTGAACACCTGTAGAGTAAGTAATCAAAATACCGTAATTTTTACCGGCTGGAATACTAAAAGTGTTTAATATTTAAGCAGGGATTATAAAATTTGCATGGCAAGAATATTGAATTAAAAACATTAGAATTTACAGCCTGTTAATAAGCCGGCATTATAAGCCGCATTGATAGTTTTTTAAAATTTGAGTTAATGGCTCAATAAACACTAATGTAAAAGATGAATATTTCTGTATACCCCGGAGAACCTTATCCTCTTGGGGCAACCTATGATGGTGAAGGAGTAAATTTTGCCTTATTTGCCGAAAATGCCCAGGGTGTTGATTTGTGTCTATTTGATACAGAGAATCACGAGACTGAATCGCATACAATACAAATGAAAGAAAGGTCGCATTTTGTTTGGCATGCATACATTCCAGGTTTAAACCCCGGCCAGTTATATGGTTACAGGGTTCATGGGCCATTCGATCCAAAAAATGGTCATCGGTTCAACCCTAATAAACTATTGATCGATCCTTATGCAAAAGCCATTTCAGGAACCATTCAATGGCACGACGCTTTGTTTGGATACAAAGTAGGGGATGCGGCTGGAGACCTTAGTTTTAGTGAAAGTGATAGTGCACCTTATATTCCAAAATCCGTTGTTATTAATCCTGAATTTGATTGGGAAGACGATGAGCTTCCCCGCATCCCTTATCATAAAACCATTATTTACGAAACACAGGTAAAAGGTTTTACAAAGCTGCATCCCGATATTCCCGAAGAAATCAGGGGCACCTATGCCGGGTTAGCGCACCCGGTAACCATTAAATATTTACACGAGCTGGGCATTACAGCAATCGAATTAATGCCTGTGCATCATTATATTATCGACCGTCATTTGCACGATAATGACCTGACAAATTATTGGGGTTACAACACCCTCGGTTTTTTTGCGCCGGATGTTCGTTATAGTGCCTCGGGAAACCTGGGTGAGCAGGTGTTGGAGTTTAAGCAAATGGTAAAAGCTTTTCACAAGGCCGGTATCGAGGTTATTTTAGATGTCGTGTACAATCACACCGGCGAAGGCAATCAGATGGGTCCTACCATATCTTTCAGAGGTATTGACAATGCCTCATATTACCGCTTAACCGACGACAGGCGTTTTTATATGGATTATACCGGAACGGGTAATACATTAAATGCGATGATGCCCAATGTACTCCGGTTAATAATGGATAGCCTTCGCTACTGGATAAATGATATGCATGTAGATGGTTTCAGGTTCGACCTTGCTGCTACCCTTGCACGCGAACTTCATGAAGTAGATCGGCTGGGTTCCTTTTTTGATATCATTCACCAGGATCCGGTAATCTCCCAGGTAAAATTAATTGCTGAGCCCTGGGATATTGGTGAAGGTGGTTACCAGGTAGGCAAATTTCCGCCGGGCTGGGCCGAATGGAATGGAAAATACCGTGATTGCATTAGAGATTATTGGAGAGGTGCCGAAAGTGTTTTGGGCGAGTTCGCTTTTCGCTTTACCGGCAGTCCCGATTTATATGAAGGCGATTCCCGTCATCCAACAGCCAGCATCAATTTTGTAACGGCACATGACGGGTTTACTTTAAACGACCTGGTATCGTACAACGAAAAACACAACATGGCCAATGGAGAAAATAATAACGATGGCGAAAAACACAATAGTTCCTGGAACTGTGGTGTGGAAGGGCCAACAGATGATGAAGAAATAAATGCACTAAGGGAACGGCAGAAAAAGAATTTTATCACCACAATGTTTTTGTCGCAGGGAGTGCCTATGTTAGTAGCGGGCGACGAAATTGGCAAAACCCAAAAGGGTAACAATAATGCATATTGCCAGGATAACGAAATATCGTGGATTAACTGGGCCGATGCAGATTTATCGTTGTTACAGTTTACGCAAAAGGTAATTCACCTTCGAAAAAAGCACCCCATTTTTAGAAGGCGTAACTGGTTTAAAGGCATGCCCATTGGCGTAGGGTTGGAAGATATTGCCTGGTTTTTACACAATGGTCACGAAATGTCGGTAGATAACTGGTACGAAGATTTTGCCAAATCATTAGGTGTTTACCTAAATGGAAAGGGAATACACTCGGTAGGGCCAAAGGGCGATACCGTAACGGACGATAGTTTCTACATCATTTTTAATGCCTTTCATGGCAATTTAAAATATACCCTCCCTCCAAAAAAATACGGTAAGCAATGGACTATTATTTTAAACACCAGCGAAAAACCTTTGGTTAAAGAAGGAGCAGTAATAAAAGCAGGAGGGCATGTTATGGTAGAAGCGCGTTCCATATTACTATTAAAAAATCCACTTAATTAACAAACAGGAAGTTTACTTTATGATGCAGATTGATCCGGGTAAAAGAAAAATTGGAGTAAGTTTCAATAACAACAAACAGGCAGAAATAGTTTTGTGGGCTCCTAAAGCCAATAGCGTAAGCATTCAATTAAATAATGAAAGTGTTTCATTGGAATTAAAAGAAGAAGCTTATGGTTATTGGACTTTAACTACTGATAAAATTAAACCGGGCGACCGTTATAAATTTTTATTAAATCGCGAAGCAGCCTATCCTGATCCCGCATCACTTCTGCAGCCAGATGGGGTACACAATGCATCGGAAGCAGTTGATTTAAACCAACACCAATGGTTGGATGAAGATTGGAACAACCCACCTTTAAAAGATTATATATTATACGAATTACATGCAGGCACTTTTACCCAACCGGGTACATTTGAAGCATTGGAGCATAAACTTGATTACCTGAAAGAACTGGGAGTTAATGCTATAGAAATAATGCCGGTGGCCCAGTTTTCCGGCGCCCGAAACTGGGGTTACGATGGGGTGTATCCCTTTGCAGTGCAAGACAGTTATGGCGGAGCCGAAGGTTTGCAAAAACTGGTAGATGCCTGTCATAGTAAAGGCATTGCTGTAGTATTGGACGTGGTTTACAACCACATGGGCCCCGAAGGAAATTACCTGGAAGTTTATGGACATTATTTTACCGGTAAATATAATACCCCCTGGGGTAAGGCTTTAAATTTTGATGATGATTGGTGTGATGGTGTGCGACATTATTTTATAGAAAATGTGTTAATGTGGTTCAGGGATTTTCATATAGACGCACTGCGCATGGATGCCGTGCATGCAATAAAAGATTTTAGCCCCGTTCATATTTTAAAAGAAATTAAACAGCAGGTAAACCAGTTGATGGCCCATACGGGCAGAACCCATCATTTAATTGTAGAACTGGACCTGAACGATAACCGGTTTATAAACCCGATTGAGCAGTGTGGTTTTGGTATGGATGCTCAATGGATTGATGAATTTCACCATGCGCTCAGGGTATCGGCAGGTGGCGACCGTAGTGGTTATTACCAGGATTTTACAGGCCTGGAACATTTAGCAAAATCGTATAAGGATGCGTATGTTTTTGATGGACAATATTCAGAACATCGCAAAAAGCATTTTGGTGTAAAAGCCGATAATAATCCGGGTGAGCAGTTTATTGTTTTTGCCCAAAACCACGACCAGGTTGGCAACCGCATGCTGGGCGAACGTATTAGTGATTTGGTAAGTTTTGAAATGCAGAAATTAATGGCAGGTGCGGTAATGTGTGCCCCCTTTATTCCCATGCTTTTTATGGGCGAGGAATATGGAGAAACCAACCCCTTTTTATACTTCGTAAGTCATACCGATGAAGCATTGGCAGCGGCTGTAAGGGAAGGCCGCAAACGGGAATTTGCCGCCTTTCATTTAGAAGGCGAAGCGCCCGACCCGGTTGCCGAAAAAACCTACAACCAATCAAAATTACAATGGCAGTTATTGCAACAGGAGCCGCATAAAACGTTGTTGCAGTATTACCGGCACCTTATAAAAACCAGGAAAACGGAGCCGGCACTCTTTAACCTAAATCGTAATAACCTGGAAGTGGAAACCCATAAAAACGAGGAAATTTTGGTATTGCACCGCTGGCACGATAATGATTATGTGCTTTGTATTATGAATTTTTCAAAACTACAACGCACCTATACGCTACCTGCAAAGGCAACCGGTTGGATTAACCTGGTTAATTCTGCCCGTCCGGAATTTAATGGAGCAAATGAAGCACCGCAGCAGTTATTAGCGGGTGCTGAAATAATGCTGGCTCCGGAATCATTCCTTATTTATAAGAACCAAAATGATTAAGAAGCGCTTGTAATTGCCGCTACCTGTTTTGCCGATGAAGTGATTGCGACGCAACGATGCTGCCATGAAAAACAATTGCTGGTATTAAAAAACCCTTTACCGGTAAACCATTGTTTTTAAAAATGAAAACAAATTTTTTGTATCCAGGCATCCATTAACTATGGGGCATTCTTGCGTCGCACTCTTGTACCGCATATCACTGCGGAACAAATTCAACTTATATCCGTCAAAGTTTACTTTGTAATAAATAATCAAACTTTTTATGTACAACCCTATAGCAACATATCGTTTTCAATTTCATAAAGATTTTTCGTTCGACCAGTTAGAAACAATCATTCCCTATCTCGAAAAACTGGGCATCAGTACCCTGTATGCTTCACCCATTTTTGAATCTACCCC
>JBBSJX010000090.1:0-12509 GCA_038256825.1 Chitinophagales bacterium | reverse complement strand
GTGTGTACACATCTTTTAAAAGCAAAATAAATTCAATGTTACAGTGAAACATTTGGTCGGTAGATTTAAAGCTATTAAATATTTAGCGTCCTGTAAAGACGGGTGCTATAAATAAGCACGAAACGTTTCTTTGGAACGTAAGTGATGTAAATAATTTATTAATTGCTACCTATCAAATGTACCTACAGGCCGTATAAAGATGTGTACACACGGTAGCTCTTGTACGATATAACGCATAGGGCTTTTTTATAAAATCAGTATTCCAAATATGTAACTATCAGCTCCGCAAACATTTGCCGCACAATTGTGCGACGCAAGAATGCTTAATAGCAGTACCACCCCCTGTACCCAAACAAAAAAATGCTTCAATAAAATTGAGTTTTACCTTATAATGCGGTGTTGGTTCTAAATTTTTGCTTACGGAAAAACAGAATTTCGGTAATAAAGATGAGCAGTAAACTTACCCCGGTTGTAGCAGTAACCTTACCTAAAAAGTAGATAAAGGTTCCAAAATGGATCCACTCCAGAAACACCAGGTAAAAGTGATGTAAAAAAGTAAAAATCAACACATATAAACTATACGGTGCAAAGCCCAGGCTTTTAATAGAAGGCTCAGCATAGTTGAGTTCTGCGCCTTCCTGCGATATGAGCAGGTTAATTAAAAAAGGACGTAAATAAGCAATTAAAACACAGGGTGCAGCATGCAAACCGGGGGTGCCCATAAAATAATCCAGCGTAAGCCCAAGACAAAACGAAATAATAAGTAAAGCCAGGCGCGGGGTTGAAAAAGGCAGCCAAAGAATAAAAAGAAAATACAAGTAAGGCGTTACAAACTGGTGCAAGGGCGGCACCTGGTTTAGTACATACACCTGCAACAAGATGAAGCAAATAAAACGGATAATATTTTTTACTAACTGGCTCATTATTGATTCTTAACGGGTGCAGCTTCTAATTTACGTTGCTCAGCCCATTGTATATTCTGCACCACGTTTACAAACTGGATATTAAAAAAGTTAGTGGCTGTACGTACTTTAATGGTATGCGAATTACTGCTTGGGTCGGCCGAAATGCTTACCACCCTGCCCACCATTAAATGCGATGGAAAGTTTGCTGAATAAGTGCTGGTAAGTACTGTATCGCCCTTTGCCACTTCTACACTGCGCGGAATATTTCTCAAAGTAAAAAAACGGGGATCTTTGCCGTCCCACTCCACACTACCGGTTACGTTTCCTTTTTTAAGCATGGAGCTTACCTTACTATTGCGGTGCAACAAACTCATTACCCGGCTATAATTTTCGCTCACATCTATTACTGTTCCCACAATGCCATCGGGGCCAATAACGGCCATGTCCTTTTCAACTCCCTGGTTTGTGCCGCGATGCAGGGTAAGGTAATTGGTTTGCGAACTGGTGGTATTGCTTACCACTTTTGCAGGTAACCAAACAAATTTTCGTTGCCTGCCTAATGTATCCCGCACCAGGCTATCCAAAATGGCCCGGCGGGTAGTATCAGCGCTTTCAAAGTTTACACCCAGCATATTTCTTAAGCGGGCATTTTCCTCCGAAAGTTGTTTGTTGGTTTGGCGTAAAGTAAAATAGGATTGTACATTATTGTATTGAAGGTTGATCCTTCCAATAACTTCGTTGGCAATATTTGAATAGGCAGCCTGGTGCGTGGTATTATAGTTTACCAGCAATACGATCGATATAATCTGCAACACTATGAAGAAGAGAAAGGTAAAATATCTTCTGATGAAGAGAAATATATTTTTCATGAACCCCTCCCCGTCTCCCTTTTATGGGAAGTATAATTAAGTAAAAAATAAGTAGCAGGCCAAACAGCGTTCATTTACGATGCATTTTGTGTTATACCTGTTAACTATCGCATAATAAATGGAAAGCGCTGGTAATTTTTTAAAGCAATACCGGTACCTCTTACCACGCTTTTTAGCGGATCGTCGGCAACGTGAACAGGAAGTTTAATCTTTTGGCTTAAACGCTTATCCAAACCTCTTAATAATGCTCCACCACCAGTTAAATACAAACCGCGACGGTAAATATCCGAAGCCAGCTCAGGTGGTGTAGTTTCCAGGGCTTTTAAAATAGCCTCTTCAATTTTAAAGATAGATTTATCAAGTGCTTCGGCTACTTCCTGGTAGCTAACGATAATCTGTTTGGGAATACCCGTAACAAGGTCACGTCCATTTACAGGAATATCATCCGGCGGGTTATCCAAATCCTTCATGGCAGCGCCAATCTGTATTTTTATTTGCTCAGCCGTACGCTCACCAATAAGCAAACTGTGGTAGCGGCGCAATGCCTCCATAATATCAGCCGTAAATTCATCACCGGCAATACGAATACTTTGGTCGCAAACAATACCGGCAAGTGCAATAACAGTAATACCAGTAGTACCACCGCCAATATCAATAATCATGTTTCCCACAGGCTCTTCCACATCAATACCAATACCTAGTGCTGCGGCCATAGGCTCGTGCAACAGGTACACTTCTTTAGCGCCTGCCTGCTCCGCACTATCGCGAACCGCACGTTTTTCCACCTCTGTAATGCTCGAAGGGATGCAAATCATCATTCTCCAGCTTGGAGGGAAAAGCGGTTTTTTAGGGTAGATCATTTTAATCATCTCCCTTATCATCAGTTCGGCAGCGTTAAAATCGGCAATAACACCGTCTTTTAAAGGCCTTATAGTGCGAATGCTTTCGTGGGTTTTTTCGTGCATCATTAAAGCACGTTTACCCACAGCCAATACTGTTTTTAAATTATTGCGGTCCAGGGCTACGATAGAAGGTTCGTTTACCACCACCTCTTCATTATGGATAATGAGGGTATTTGCAGTACCCAAATCCATGGCAATCTCTTGTGTAAACCAGTTAAAAAGTCCCATTTATAGTGTAATTCCTTGTATGTTATATAATGCGTGCAAAGTTGTAAGAAATAATTCAAACTAACAAAGAGGATATATCCCCCATTTATCAACGCTGCGAAAGTAGATGGATCGGTTGATTTGCTGAGATTTATTTTGGTACCGGGCTTTAAAACTTTAAGGAATCATCGTTGCGTCGCACACTTCGGCTGTGGGTAATTCTATTTAACTAAACCCGCTCTTATTAAATGCTTGTTTTAGTATGATTATTTTGGTCAATATAAACATCATTAGCTTCATTAATAAACAACCAATCAATCAAAACCAAAATCCATATTTGGTTATTTATCACTCCCTGCATTATTACACAATTTCTCAAAAGCAGTATTCAGGTTAGGGCTTAAAAACGAAAAGCCCGACTTCCTAATTTTTTCACTGCTCACCGTTGCGCTTTTTAACACTTCCACACTCATTTCGCCCAAAACAAGTTTTAATACAAAAGCTGGTACGTGAATGGGAATGTAGAAACGACCCTTTATTTTTTTGGCAAGTTCAATGGTAAATTCTTTATTAGAAACGGGATTTGGTGCAACCGCATTATATACGCCTTCAAGCGATTTATGCTCCATGGCAAAAATAAACAACCTGCAAAGATCTTCAATATGTATCCAGCTAATTACCTGCTTTCCGCTGCCCAACATGGTGGCAAAGCCAAATTTAACCGGTGTTTTAAACGAGGGAAATGCGCCGCCATCATTACTTAAAACAATTCCAATCCTTATTTTAACCAATTGCTTTCCCAATTGGGTTACGGGTTCAATACTTTCTTCCCACAACCGGCAGGTTTCTCCTAAAAAAGAGTCGTCGGCGGGCATATCTTCTGTAAAGGCATTTTCGCTTCCTGCCAATCTTTTATCTTCACCATACCAGCCAATAGCCGATGCGCTTACCACTTTTTGTACCCGGTTAGGTGTTTCTTCTACTGCTTTTACCAATAGCTTACTGCTCATGGTACGGCTATCCCTGATCAATTGTTTGCGTTCTTCCGTCCATCTTTTGTCAGCCACACCTGCCCCTGCCAGGTGAATAATATAATCAGCCTGTTCAATAGCCGCCTTATCTATTTTTTGATTGGTAACATCCCATTCTGCATAGGATATGCCGGGTTGGTTTTTAGGTTTACCTGAAGCATCCCGGGTTAAAATAATTACATCATAACCTTTTTGTACCAGTTGTTTGGTAAGTTCATTTCCAACCAAACCTGTTCCACCTGTAATAAGCACTGAGGGCATATAGCAATTTTAAGTACAAACTTAACAAACAATAATGCCAAAGGTTATTGAATAATCTTTTCGATATGTACCAGCTTACCCAGTTCATTCATGCCTTCAACCACCACTCTATAAGCCTTGGTAATATCGTTATTGTAAAACTCTATCCTAACTTTTTGCCTGGTGTTATCCATAAAAACAAAAGGATTCCAATACAACGTGGACCTGAAATCTGCTTCCACTTCCTGTTGTGGTTCAGAATAATTAGGTGAATAAAATTCTTTGGCTACTGAATACCCGGTTATAATGCCTCGGGGCAAACCCTGGCCGGGCTCTATTGCACGGTCGCCACCTTTACGGGTATAAATAGCTATAGCCCCACCGGCACCACCACCAAAGGCACCAAAAAATGGTGGACGAAATACTTTAATATAGGCAATATCCGCTACCGAAATGGTTGAGATGGTTTGAGCATCTACCGGCATTTCATTTAAAAAAGTGGAGGTATTACTGCCGCGCCAAACAAGACTTACGTCAGCTCCTGTGTTTGAAATTTGCAAACCCGCTACCCTTCCCTGCAGGTATTGAAAAATATTCTGGTAGCCCTGGTTTGTAACATCATTTACAAAATCAAAAGTAATGGCATCACCACCGGCAAATAATCCACTGGCATATTGCTTATCCAGTTCGTTAGCTTTGCTTTTGGGTTTGGTTTTTACAAAAACCTCTTGCAAAACGTTTAACCTGGATGAGGAGTTTCGATAACGCTTTACCATTTGGGAAAAATAATTGGCGCGGTTAACGGCAAATGTGTCAATATCGGCAGCAGGTAAGTTTGGAATAATAACAAGCCGGGGGCCTTTATACAAACCATTATCAAAAAGCAAGCTGGTATTTTTTGCTAGTAACCGGTCTTTATCAAACTGGTAAAACACTTTAATGGTATCGTAAAAAATCATATTCCGCAATGCAAACTCAGTATTCCCGGTTTTGGGTACAGTTAATACCTGTGTAGAAGAGTCTTTCATTTGAAGAATAACCGTCATCGATTCATCCCTGCGAAGCGGGGCAGAAGGATTTACCCCAAAAACTTTTGCGACAAAAGAAACCGGCGGATCATTTGGATATTTGAGGGTTGGCTTTTTACCCCGGGCAATATCTTCCCATTTATACCTGCGCCAACCATGGGTTAATAAAACCAGGTCCAGGTTATTAAGGGTGCTGTCTGCATTGTTTTTAAAATAATATCCCGGGTTATGTATATATCCCTTCAGGTCGCCACTCATCAACAAACCTGAAACAATATTCTCGTCATTAACCTTAGTTCCAATTTCAGCATCGGTTATAGCAACGGACATATTGGCTAATAATGTATCTCCCGTTGTTAATTCAAAAATATTTTTCGCTCTTTTATCTAAACTAATAATGGGGGTAGTAAGGGCTGCATCCATTTTGTAATTTTCGTTTTGCACCATTACAATACGCTCGGCCAGGGGAACCCATTTATCGTTAAAAACCGTAACCTGCATTATTCCCGATGGCAAATTCTCTACCGGAATGGCCCCGCTGTTGATCACATTTTCCCTTAATGGAACCTTTGCCCTGTATACCAATTGCTGGCCCATATGGGCAATAATATTCAATTGGCCATATATATCTTCGGTTTGCTCACTGCGCCGTAGCGTGAAAATTTTTTTACTTCCTGAGTTGGTAATATGGAGAACAACCCCGGTACTTTTGGCAGAAGGCAAATTTTCGGTGTACTGCCTGCCGCTTTCATCTTTGTAATAGGCGGTATACTTTTCGTTAATAGCAGGTTGCAATGTAAACTTGCCCATTCCATTATGTACCGATATAAAGGTGGTTACTGTCTCGCCCTTACTATTTTTTACTTCGCCGGAAACCTTTACCGGTTTCCCTTTTTCATCATTTGCCTTAAAAGCTACTTCGCTTTCAAGTGCTGCAACCAGGTCGCCCCCTTCGGGAAAAAAATTGAGAATAGGTTTTGTATTTAAGGTAACAGAGGAACTTTTAATGTTGGCAGATGTCTGAGAACCTATTACGTTCAATTGTTTTTTAAATAGGAAAGCCGTATCAAAATTCAACATCCAGGTGGTGTAGGCTCTAAAAGTGAGGTTTTCATCCTGGGTTGGAGGAATTTCAAAATCCCCCGCCGCAGAAGATTCAACTACGGGATAAACTTTACGTTGTATCACTGTTCCATCCTTATCAATTAATTCGGCAAAAAAATTACGGCTGATTAATGAGGGTTCAAAACCCGAAAATATATAAGCTTTAAACCATACGGTTTCACCTGCCCGGTAAATACTTTTATCAAAATGTACATATACTTTTTGCTGTGGATAGTTTGATGCATAGATATTCATCATTGAATCAATTTCCTGGGCCTGGGATGTATATGCAAAAACGAATAGAGGTAGCGTGAGTAAGAAAAGGCTTTTAATATTGTTCATATAACTGGGCGATGATATTAAATGAAGATGACGAATTTATGCGAAAAATGCCCAACGCAGGTTCGCTTTATGGATTTACACATAATATAACATTACCTGAAGGTGTGGATTGCAAAATCCTTAACCTTGTTAAACTTCTTCCTTATAAACTTACCGGCTTACAATTGTTTTAATTGAAGATGATATCTGTTTTAAGTATTAATTATTTAAAAAGGGATTATGCCGTTTTTCATAACCAATGGTTGTGGACGGCCCATGACCCGAATAAACAATGGTATCGTCGGGCAGTGTAAACAACTGTTCACGAATACTATTGATCAATGTTTGGTGATGGCCACCCGGCAAATCGGACCGGCCAATACTATCCCTGAATAACACATCGCCCGAAATTACAAAATGGTCAGCTTCGCAATAAAGGCATATACTTCCCGGAGAATGGCCTGGTGCCAGCAATATTTTAAATTCATCTTTACCCAGTTTAACAATGTCGCCCTCATTTAAAAAATGGAGTTGCCCCTCGTAATTCTCAACCGGAACCCCGTACATTTTACCGGTCTGTGGAGCAAAATTTAATACCTGCTCTTCATTAGGATGAAGAAACAGTTCGAGTGAAAAATGATTTGCAATAAGTTTATTTCCAAAAATGTGATCAAGGTGGCAATGGGTGTTAATGAGTTGGGCCACTATCAATTTTTCATTTTCTATAAACTGCAGTAGGATTTCATTTTCGGCTTTGGTATAACACCCGGGGTCGATAATTATAGCTTCGCGGTCGCTATTATAAACAACATATGTATTCTGTTGAAAAGGATTGAATGTAAAAAACTTTACAGTTATCATGTACGTATTTTTAACAGTGTATTTACAATGATTTTATGCTAATTTTAAAAACTTTAAAGATAGGATATGCAAGATAAACGTCGTAGGACAAGGTTTTTTACATTATTAATTTTAAGTATAGTCTCCTTTCCAATTTTTGCCCAGGTTAATTCCGTAGAATTTGGTAAAAACAGGATTCAGTATAAAAAATTCAACTGGAAATTTTATCAGTCTCCCAATTTTAACTCTTACTTTAACCAGGGTGGGCTTGAGCTGGGAAAGTTTGTTACCCAGGTTGCTGAAGACGAATTAAAAAGCGTTGAAACCGCTGTAGAATATGCATTACAGCGTAGGGTAAACTTTGTAATTTATAATAATTACAACGACATGAAGAGCAGTAACATTGGCCTGGGAAATGAATGGATGAACGCCGGAGGTACAACCAAATTTGTAAACAATAAAGTGGTGGTTTATTTTGATGGTAACCATGCCCACCTACGTCGCCAGATAAGAGAAGGTATTGCAAGGGTATTGGTAGATAACCAGCTTTTTGGTGACGATATAGGTGAATTTGCGAGTAACCAGGCTTTGCTCGATTTACCTACCTGGTTAACAGATGGATTTATAAGTTATGTGGGCGAGCCCTGGAGCACCGATTGGGATGATGATTTAAAAAGTGCCATGCTTAGCGGCCGCTATAATAATTTTTATCAGTTTGCTTTTGAAAAACCAACCCTGGCAGGGCATGCTTTCTGGTATTATGTTGCCGAAAAATACAAGAAGGAAAACGTTGCCTACTTTTTATACCTGGCCCGTATTTATAAAAGCCTTAATAGTGCTTCGCAACGCATCACCAAGAAAAAATTTAAGGAAGTGCTTGCCGACTTCATGACTTACCAGCAGGAAAAGTATTACAAAGACATCCGCCAGCGGCGCAATGTACCCAAGGGTAGTGTAGCAGTATCAGAAGAAATATTGAAAAAAGATTTTTACCGTTTTAACGCCAACCCCAATCCACGTAGTAATGCCTATGCCGTTGTAGAATTTGAAAAAGGCATTTATAGTGTTAAACTCAATGAAAATTATGAAACCATAGCCACTTTATACAAGAGTGGAGTGCGCAATAACCAGGCTTCTATTAACCCCAATTATCCTTTAATGGCGTGGGATGGAAAAGGCACCAGGCTTGCGGTAATTTATTGGGAAGATGGAAAAATAAAAATGTTTGTTTATGATGCTATTGCCAAATACAAACGCAATAAACAGGTTATCGAAGGACTTGACCAGATACAGGATGTACAGTTTATGCTGGATGCCAATACCCTGTTGTTGAGCGGTGTTAAGAATGGCCATAGTGATATTTTTGTTTATAAAATTGAAGCAAACAAACTGGAGCAATTAACCAACGATGTTTACGACGACGTGGATGCATCGTTTGTATCGTTCCCAAATAAAACCGGAATTGTTTTCTCCTCCAACCGGCCATCACCAAGTGCACCCCAAGCCGATACTGCTTTACCCAGCAGAAACAGGTTCAACATCTTTTTATTGGATTATTTAACCGGTAAACAAATTTCCCAACTATCCAATTTAAAATTTGGCAATGCCCGGTATCCCATGCAGTATAATGTAAATCACTTTACTTATGTTTCGGATGAGAGTGGTGTAGCCAACAGGTGGGCTGGATTTTTCTCCACCCAGAGAGAAGGATTGGATACATTGTTTTATGTTGGAGAAGAAATATTACGCAACCCCGAAGACAGAGAATTAGACTCTACCCTGGTTGCATGGCAAAGAAGTGAACCGGATAGCATCAGCTATTTCCAGGTTACAAAAGATTCTACTTATACCTTTCCTTTAACCAATTACCAAAGCAATTTATTGGAAACCAGGATTGCCGGCGACCGTGGCCAGGTAAGCGAAGTTACCCGCCAGGGCGATTATAAATTCCTATATAAACTTAGGGTAGACTCCATTGCATTACGCAAGAGAAATGTAAATCCACGGCCAACGGATTATATGAAAAAGTTAATGACAGAACGCCGTGCCCTGGAAAGTAGTACAACTATTGAACCCGGTGAAAACGACAGTACTGCTGCTCCCAAAGATTTTTTCAAAACCGAATTCAGTAATGATAAACCGACCTCATCCAGCAACAAATCAACAGCAAAAAAGTCGGAAATAGAATCGGTTTTACAGCGAAGTAAATTGTATAATTACCGTTTTAAATTTAATAACGAGTACCTCATAAGCGGGGTTAGTAATAATATCCTGATTAATCGTTATCAACCCTATGCAGGTGGAGCTGGGCCTATACGCCTGGGCAATGGCTCTAACCTTAATTTCACTTTTCGTGCAAGTATTAGCGATTTAATGGAAGACATAAAGTTTATTGGCGGCTTCCGTTTGGGTACCAATCTTAAAGACAATGACTACCTGTTTGGCTTTCAAAATATGCGCAGGCGTTTCGACTGGGGACTTACCTATTACCGTACCAGCGATCATAATATCAACTTGGTAGATAATGGCGGCAACAGTTACACCTCACAATTAAATACCGGTTTATACCAGTTTAATGGAACCTATCCTTTAAACGAAGTAAAAAGTTTTAGGGTAACCCTGGCCTATCGCAGGGATAACTTTATTATTAAACCCATTGTAAATGGCGATCCAAACTCAACAGCCCTGGGCCTTCCTGATATTACTACCAAATATGCTTTAAGCCGGTTTGAGTATGTTCACGACAATACTTTAAACCCATCACAAAACATTTGGATTGGTCTTCGCTGGAAAGCTTACATGGATATTAACGCACCCATCAAAGACAAAACACCAGGGGGAAGCAAATACACCTACAACTTTGGTTTCGATGCCAGAAAATATGTTCCGATTTACCGCAATTTTATCTGGGCAACCCGTGCAGCGGCCGATATCAGTTGGGGAACCCGCAAACTCATCTACTACCTGGGTGGGGTTGATGGTTGGATTAATCCTAAGTTCAACGACCTGAATAAGCCGATCGATCAAAATTATGCGTTCCAAACCCTGGCAGTAAACCTGCGCGGGTTTCAGCAAAACATCGCCAACGGTAACAATGCATTTGTTTTCAACAGCGAATTCAGGTTACCTGTATTTTCAACCCTTTTAAATAAACCCATAAACAATGCCTTTTTACGCAACTTCCAATTGGTACAGTTTACCGATCTTGGAACTGCCTGGAACGGCAAATACAATAAACTGGCCCGCCCCGGTGCTATTTTCAGCTCGCCCGATCCTACCAATCCCATCATCTTTAAAAAGAAAGCGGGGGGTATAGGTCCGTTTGCGGGGGGGTATGGTTTTGGTGCCCGCAGTACTTTGCTCGGCTACTTCCTAAAAGTAGATGCAGCCTGGGAGATGAACGGGGTATTTAAAGGAAAGCCCATGTGGTACTTTGCCTTAGGTTTCGATTTTTAAAATATTTATATAGTATAAAGCCCGTCCAATTTTTTGGACGGGTTTTTTTGTGTACTAATTTTTGGGGGTTACAAACAGTAAATCTTAGTTCAACATCCTTGCGTCGCACTCTTGTACCATTGGTATTCTATGCAGCATAATGCAGGTAATTATTAAAGAGAATAAATATATCCAAGAGGGGTGCATTTCAAATTCCTCCTGCTCTGTGCGCAACAAAAGCAAAATACACAAGTAGTTTAAAATAAATTTTTTTAAAATGGTGTATATAACATTTATGTATTGCTAAAACGATTGATGAATGAAAAGTGCATAAGAACAGCCGCTATGAAAAGAAACGGTCTCCCGATAAATCGCATTGGCGTCAACATAGAACTTGAACAATTTGCTAAAGCCTTTACCAGGCAATGGTTTTAGTTGAATGGGTTGTAAAGAAAGATAATGCCTATTAAGAAAGTAACGAAATGAAATAATGCGAAAAAAGCTGTCCCCGAAAGGTCGAATAGGCGTCAACTTAAAAAAATATCAGGCAGGCTGAAATAAATACCTGCTATGGGTTTCATCTCAAATTTAATAGTAAAAAATCAAGGAAAAAGCAGTAACCACAGAGGTCACGAAGAAAGAAGCACAGAGAAAAACCGGAGTTAGTCTTTGTTTTCTCTTTTAATTTACGTTTGTTTTTTCATGGTTAATTTTAGCGTTTAAAGGACAGGGAAATTATGTAGAAAAAGCGGCTATGAAACGATGCGGTACAAGTGAGTGACACAACGATGATGAATAGAATTTCTACTGTATGTCCCCCAAAAAAAATAGTTAAGTTGACGCTTATGCGACATTATTTGGAGAGTGAAACAACAGAAGCTTCATAAAAGGGCTATTTCCCGTATTCCAAAAAAACGATAAATTGAAATGCACCCTCCAATACTTTAAACAATAATTTAATTTTAGGATGGCATAACTATTTAAGCAACATTTACTCATAGCATTTAAGTCAATAACAATTTTAAAAACTCAACATTATGTTTTGGAAAGGCAGGCAGGGAAGTTCCAATGTAGATGACCGTCGTGGTATGTCGGGCGGCGGCATGGCAGTTGGTGGCGGTATTGGTGGTGTAATCATCGCACTATTGTACATGTTCCTTGGGGGCGATCCGTCTCAAATGCCGGAAGTGGGTATGGGAGGCGGCAGTTCCCGCGAGCTTTCTGCCGAAGAAAAAGCAGCCGACGATTCACTGGCAAAATTTACCTCGGTAGTACTAGAATATACTGAGGAAGTATGGTCAAAACTTTTGCCCGGTTACGAAAAGCCAACGCTCGTTCTATTTCGCGATGGCACACAATCAGGGTGCGGCAACGCAACATCAGCCGTAGGTCCTTTTTACTGCCCTGCAGATTACAAAGTTTATATTGATCTTGGCTTTTTTAAAGATTTACGCAATCGTTTTGGCGCTCCCGGCGATTTTGCAATGGCCTATGTTGTTGCGCACGAAGTAGGCCACCACATACAAAACCTGATGGGCACATCCGACAAAATGCAACAGATGCGCGGACAACTTAACGAAACAGAATACAATAAAATGTCGGTTAAACTAGAGCTTCAGGCCGATTT
>JBBSJX010000089.1:0-12553 GCA_038256825.1 Chitinophagales bacterium | reverse complement strand
TCCATTATTATATGGTCAGAAGTTTACCGCCGAACCAATAGATTATAAAGAAACCAGCACCAAGTATATTAAAGCCAATGGCAAATATTTAGAAAATGGTAAGGATGGACATTATGTTTACGATCCATCACAAATGATGCTGTTCCCCCGTGTGTGGGATGCGAGCAACGACCAGGGCCATGCGGATTATTACAGCCAGTTTTTAAATATTGGCAAAACTCAGGATGGCAAATACGAAAGAGACCCCAATTTTGGCGATAATATCAAGTTTTTTGTAGGCTACCAGGTGTATTGGATGTATTTCCGCTATTTTATGTGGAATTTCTCTGGTAAGCAAAACGATGTTCAGGGAGTATTTACCGGCAACATTCGAGATGGTAACTGGATTACAGGTATCGGTTTTATTGATAACATTTTTTATGGCGATCAATCCTTAATGCCTGACAGCAGCTTAAACAATAAGGCGCATAATAAATTGTTTATGTTGCCCTTCATTTTAGGAATTTTAGGTATTCTGTATCATTATAAAACACGCAGAAGCGATGCTTTTGTAGTGCTTTTAATGTTCTTCTTTACAGGTTTTGCCATCATTTTATACTTAAACCAGGCAGGTAACCAGCCCAGGGAACGTGATTATGCTTTTGTGGGTTCTTTTTACGCCTTTGCCATTTGGATAGGTTTAGGTGTATTGCAGGTGCGTGATTGGTTAAGCAAAAAGCTTAGTCATGGTTTGGCTGTAAATATTGCAACAGTAATTTGTTTGCTGGCCGTGCCGGTGCTGATGGCTTTTCAGGAGTGGGACGACCATGACAGGAGCAGGAAAACCCTGGCAAAAGATCTTGCCATCGATTACCTTGAAAGTTGTGCGCCCAACGCCATCCTGTTTACGTTTGGTGATAACGATACCTATCCTTTATGGTATGCCCAGGAAGTGGAAGGCATCCGCCCGGATATACGTGTAATTAATTATAGCCTTTTAGGTATCGACTGGTACATTAATCAAATGCGTTATAAGGTTAATAATAGCGAACCAATTGATGTGATCTGGACTGCTGACCAAATTCAGGGACGCAAACGCGACTATATCCGCTACAGGCCTTTACCGGGAGTAAATGCCAGTCAGTATTACGATTTGTACGACATGATGAAGAATTATGTGGGTAGCAACGAACCTGGAAAAATGATAGCAAGTGGAGGTAACGATATGATCAATACATATCCTGTTCGTAAAGTTTCAGTTCCGGTTAACAGGGATGTGGTAATTAAAAACGGTACTGTAAAAGCAACTGATGAAGTGGTAGCGGAGGTTCGTTTTGATATTCCAAAAGATATCCTGATGAAAAATGACCTGGCCGTATTAAACATCATTGCTGCCAACCAATGGAAGCGTCCCATCTATTTCACCTCCTTGTTTAATGAGTTGGGTTTTGGCCAATACCTGCGTAAAGATGGGTTGGCCTATCGCCTGGTGCCGGTGGTTAACGACCAGGTAAATACTGATTGGATGCAAGACAAGTTGATGAACAAATTTGCTTTTGGCAATGCAAATGTTCCCAATGTTTATTTTGACGAAGAAAACCGTCGTCACCTCAACACCATCCGTTCATCTTATGCTGAGCTTGCCTTCGACCTGGCTTCAAAAAACAGGAAAGAAGAAGCAAGGGCTGCCTTACAAAAAGCGGATAAGATGATGTTGCAGGAAAATTTCCCATATGGAATGATTAGCCGAGGCAACCAGCACAACCGTAATTCAATGGCGTTTTTAGAAGCTGCTTACCGTGCAGATGAAAAAGATCTGGCAGCAAAAGTGATGAAGTCGGTTAAAACCGATTTGCAACAGCAAATGAAATTCTATAACTCGTTAAGTGGTAATAAAGCGGATTGGATGGCCTACGACAAACGTTCGGCCGAGGAGTTTTTGCAGGTATTAGACAGGATGGAAGCTACCTTAAGTTCCAAACCCAATGTTCTTGAAACGGATAGCAATATTATTAACACTACCAAACCCAAGGCAAAGCCCGATAACACCACAACACCCGATACCAATGGTAGTTACCGATAAATAGAAACAAATTTTTGTAGCCCTGTCAATTTTTTTTGACAGGGCTTTTTTCTATTATTGAACGGTCGCTTTTCGTTATTTTTTTTATGTAGCCGGCCTTCGTTTTTCAATTAGCTTTACTTGCAACCTGACCGACTACCGGTGGCTCGCACACTTATACATTTGGTATTTACGCAACCTTAGCGTTTCGCTTTAGTATTCATAGGTTAATTATCCTTATGGTATGTTATACAAAGTTTCGTCCCGCATAACTCATACACGTCAACTTAAGGGTTTTTTTGGGTACAATCATTGGAGCCTTATTGAACTCCGGTTGTGTCACTCACTTGTACCGCATCTTTTTATGCGTCAGTCCCAACTTTTCGTGGGCAACTTTTTTCACATCATTTTTCAACATTTTTCTTCTGCATTTTTGGGCTTCAAATCCTTAACGGGTCAAGCTTCTAACGCATTTTATTTTTACTTAAGTTGACGCCCATGCGCGTAACTTGGTCAACTCCTTCTGGTTTAAACTGCCATAACCTTTCCCATTTCTGCCATAATGTGTTGATGTAAAATCATAAAGTTTATAATGACGTTAAAACTTTATGCTGGCTTAAATGTTGTAACATTTATATCATCGGTTTTCACGAAATTGTAAATTATGTTAGGACATCGTTTTTTAAAATTTGATCCGAATGCTGATGGTAAACCTAAGTTTGACCAGTTGCTGAATTTATTTATGCAACTACTTACTTATACCAGCGGCGATGTGGCGGAGGCGTTAAAATGGTTAAACCAATTGGACACTCAATACGAATTAACCAACGACGATTATGGTATAGGGGATTTTATGGATGATTTGAAAGACAAAGGATATATTGATGAAGATCCCGGAAGCGGCTCTATATCCATCACTCCTAAAACCGAACAGGGTATTCGTAAAAGCAGCCTGGAAGAAATTTTTGGTAAATTAAAGAAAACAAAGCAGGGCAACCACGATACGTTTAAACCTGGTGGCGGCGATGAAATAAATCCTGAAACCCGGCCCTTTCAATTTGGTGATACACTGGAACACATAGATTTTACGGAAAGCATTCGCAATGCCCAGATAAATCATGGCATAGAGAGTTTTAAAATGTATGAAGACGACCTTAAAATAAGGGAAACGGATTTTAAAACGCAAACCAGTACGGTGTTAATGATAGACATCAGCCATAGTATGATACTGTATGGCGAAGACAGGATTACTCCTGCAAAAAAAGTGGCTATGGCCTTAAGCGAACTAATCACTACACGTTATCCAAAAGACACACTTGATATCGTGGTTTTTGGTAACGATGCCTGGACCATAGAAATAAAGGATCTACCATATTTACAGGTTGGACCGTTTCATACTAATACGGTTGCGGGGCTTGAGCTGGCGATGGATTTGTTACGCAAGAGAAAGAACCCGAACAAGCAGATATTTATGATTACCGATGGTAAACCTACCTGTTTAAAAATTGGTAAACGTTACTATAAAAACAGTTTTGGGTTAGACCGGAGAGTGGTTAACCGCTGTATAAATTTAGCGGCTCAGTGTAAAAAACTTAAAATTCCTATCACTACGTTTATGATAGCAAGCGATCCGTATTTGCAGCGTTTTGTTACGGAGTTTACTGAAACCAACCATGGAAAAGCCTTCTTTGCGTCGCTTGATAAGTTGGGTGCTTTTATTTTTAAAGATTTTGAGAGCGGTAAAAGGAAAACCGTTTTTTAATAGTTGTAACACTACGTTTTAAAAAAATAAATTGTCGTTATACAGAAGGGCTCCTTTGCTAAACAAATGCACAAGAGTGCGACGCAACGGATGACCCATTAATAATCAAAAGTTGGATACCAAAAAAAACATTAATGAATATTAAGCAGATAAAAACACTGGGACAGTTAAAAGAAAGTGGTTATAAAAGTAAAAGTATTAAGGAGGAAATAAGGGAGAACCTGGTAGTTAAAATCCGAAATAAAGAAAATGCTTTTCCGGGTATTATGGGTTACGACGATTCGGTGATTCCGGATACAGAAAGAGCCTTATTAAGCCGTCATAACATTTTGTTTTTAGGTTTACGCGGGCAGGCCAAAACCAGGATGGCCCGCCAGATGGTTGACTTGCTGGATGAATATATTCCGGCTGTTTCGGGTAGTGAGATTAACGATGACCCGTTAAAGCCCATGAGTAAATATGCCAGGGATTTGATTGCCTCGCATGCGGATGAAACGCCCATTCACTGGGTGCATAAAAGCGAACGTTATGGTGAAAAATTAGCCACGCCTGATGTGAGCGTGGCGGATCTTATTGGTGATATTGACCCCATAAAAGCGGCAAACCTAAAGCTCAGTTTTGCTGATGAAATGGTTATTCATTATGGTATCATTCCACGTAGTAACAGGAGCATTTTTGTTATAAACGAATTGCCCGATTTGCAAGCCCGCATACAGGTGGCCTTATTTAATATTTTGCAGGAAGGCGACATTCAAATACGGGGGTTTAAACTGCGGATGCCGCTGGATATACTTTTTGTATTTACGGCCAACCCCGAGGATTATACCAACAGGGGAAGCATAGTTACTCCATTAAAAGATAGAATTGAAAGCCAGATATTAACCCACTATCCTAAAACCATTGAAACCTCGCTTAGTATTACCGAGCAGGAAGCGGATATATTAGAAGAGCAACTTGAAAAAGTTACCGTGAGCGACCTGGTAAAAAGATTAATTGAACAGGTTGCATTTGAAGCACGCAGTAATGAATACGTTGATAAAAAGAGTGGGGTAAGTGCTCGTTTAACTATTGCAGCTTATGAAAATGCGGTGAGTAGCGCCGAGCGTCGTGCCATTATTCATAATGAAGCAAATACACAGGTGTGGATTAGCGACCTTAATGGTATCATTCCTGCTATTACCGGTAAAATTGAACTGGTATATGAGGGAGAGTTGGAAGGGCCTTACCAGGTAGCTGTAAATCTTGTTGAGCGTGCCCTCAGAACCCAGTTCATACAATATTTTCCCAACCCTGAAGCCACCAAAAAAAGAAGGGTTTCGGGCAAGCCTGGCCAGGCTTCTAAAGCTGAGGAGGAAAATCCCTACAAAGCCATTATTCGTTGGTTTGATACCGGCAATCATTTAGACCTGTTAGTAGATAGCACCGATGCTGATAAGCAGGCAGCATTATACAAGGTTGATGGATTGCATGCTTTTGTAAAAAAGCATTTTCCACAGGCTAATAACCTGGAAAATGCATTGTTGATGGAATTTGTGTTACATGGGCTGTCTTCTTATTCCATCATTAGTAAAAAAATGCTGGAAGGTAGAATTGAGTTTAAAGATTTGATGGGCAGCATGATGGATTTTGGAGCCGTACCCGAGGAGGATGATCTTACCGAAGATGATTTTAGATAGCAAGCTGATTTATTTTATTAAAGCTTTTATTTTTTAATATTTAAATTGTTGCCGGTTTATAACAATGCAAAATTTATTATTTGAAAATTCAGCTTCGCCATTTCACCCTTATTTTATTTAGTATAGTTGGCCTGGCATTAAATGCCAGTGCCCAGCTATGTACCGGTAGCCTGGGCGACCCGGTTGTAAACATTACTTTTGGCCAGGGTACAAATCCAGGCCAGCCTTTACCTGCCAGTGTAACCAATTATGGTTATGTTTCAACCTCCTGCCCGGCGGATGGATTCTATAATATTGGTAATTCATCATTAGGATGTTTTAGCAATTCATGGCATAGTGTTACCGAAGATCACACAGTGGGCGATGTGGAGGGCTACATGATGATTATTAATGCAAACTTTAGCCCCGGCGAGTTTTATGTTGATACCGTTAGAGGTTTATGTGCAGGTACTACTTATGAATTTGCTTCGTGGATATTAAACATATTAAAATCCGCCTCCTGTAATTCGGCGGGTATTAAACCCAATGTTACTTTTTTAATTGAAACATTAACGGGGCAAAATTTACTAACCTATCAAACCGGTGACATAGCTTCAACTACTGAAGCAGAATGGAAACAATACGGGGCATTTTTTACAACCCTTCCCGGTACAACATCAGTTGTAATCCGCATGCGCAATAATGCACCGGGTGGTTGTGGTAACGATCTTTTACTGGA
Source organism: Chitinophagales bacterium (assembly GCA_038256825.1). Taxonomy (GTDB): domain Bacteria; phylum Bacteroidota; class Bacteroidia; order Chitinophagales; family Chitinophagaceae; genus Segetibacter. The sequence continues at coordinate 6,356 of JBBSJX010000089.1, read as the reverse complement.
CGATATAACCTTTCGCCCCTGCGGACCTAAAGCTACAGCCGGCATAAATGGTGTATCCACCCCAAAAAATATTTGTATTGGCGATAACAGTATTATCGAATTAAGTGCCGATGTTTCACCAACCAATAGCAATACACTTTACCAATGGCAAATCAGTACCAACAATGGTACTTCATGGACTGATATTCCGGGTGCTAATGCTAAAACCTATACCCGGCCTGCAGGTGCACCCACTGTGGCAGGTTTTTTATACCGCCTGGCAGTAGGGCAGGGATCCAATATTTCAATTTCATCGTGCAGGGTAGTGAGCAATGTGATGGTAATAAATGTTCAGCCTAAACCAGTACCCGCCGCTTCCAATAATGGTCCTAAGTGCGAGGGAGAATTATTGTCGCTTTTAGCGAACGACGGCCAGTTTTTTAGCTGGACCGGCCCCAATAATTACAAAAGCAATATACAGGCAGCCGTATTAAATCCTTTAAATATTAACCAGGCTGGTAAATATTATGTAACCGTAACCTCATCGTTTGGGTGCGTAAATACAGACTCTACTATTGTGGTGGTAAAGCAAAAAGTTACGGTAAATGCCGGCAGCGATGTTACCATTTGCAAAGGAAACAGCATACAGCTAAAAGGTGGTACTGGTTTAACGTACGAGTGGAGACCTGTAACAGGTTTATCCAATTCCAATATTGCTGATCCCCTTGCTTCACCCACCGATACTACCATGTATATATTAACGGTAGGCAACGGCGTTTGCAAGGCAAGCGATACTGTTATGGTAAATGTAGTGGGCCTGCCCACCGCTAATGCAGGGCCCGATATGAAAATCTTCCAGGGACAGTCGGTAAAATTGTTAGGCGAAACAGGGCAGGGTGTAACCACATCATGGACGCCCACCGTGTTTATAAACAATCCGCAGATATTGCAGCCAGTAGTTACACCTCCAAACGATATTACGTACACTTTAAAAGTGGTTTCAAATTTTGGTTGCGGCACCGCTACCGACGATGTATTTGTACGCGTATTTAAAAGCATAAAGGTGCCCAATGCCTTTTCGCCCAATGGTGATAATATTAATGACACCTGGATGATTGAAGCGCTTGAAACCTATCCCGAAGCGGAGTTATCGGTGTTTAACCGCTACGGCCAATTGGTTTATACAGCCAATGGATCCGCACCACCGTGGACTGGCCAACATAATGGAAAAGTATTGCCTACCGGAGTGTATTACTATATTATTGATGTAAAAAATGGTACGAATAAATTGAGCGGATCATTATTAATCTTAAGATGATCAATAGTTTTTTTTGTGAACCGAGCATTTGGTTAATAATGAAGCGTTCGTTGCGTCGCACTCTTGTACAAAAAATCATTATTCAACTTTGCAGAATATCTTTTTATAAGGGTTTAATCACATGTTGCTTTAGGTTCAAAAGTACAAGTGAGTGAACCGCCGGTTGGCGGTCAGGCTACAACAATGTAAAGCAAAGCGCAACTGCCGGCTACCAAAAATTAGATGCAGGTAAACTGGTGATAAGATAATTTTCTATTCATCACCCTGTTCTTCCAGTAACCTGTCGGGGAGGAGTTTGGTTGCCGTGGCACCCATTTTTTTTAGTTCCTGAACCCGGCCAATAATATTTCCCCGCCCTTTCGATAATTGTTTAAACGCATCAGTATAACAGTTGGTGGCATCCTCCAGTTTTTTACCAACTCCTTCCATATTTTCAACAAACCCTGAAAACTTATCGTATAGCGCACCTGCTTTTTCAGCAATAGAAATGGCATGACGGTTTTGTTGTTCCACCTTCCATAAATCGGCAATGATTTTTAAAACCGCAAATAAGTTAGTAGGACTAACCAGGAGTATTTTTTTATCGTATGCATATTTCCATAAATGAACATCGGATTTTACGGCTTCCAGAAATGCGGGCTCTATGGGTATAAACAACAAAACATAATCGAGCGCTAAAGCATAGCGGGGATAATTCTTTTTATTTAAGCCATCAATATGCTGGCGAATGGAACGTATGTGATCGTTTAAAAACAGTCGTTGCTGGTGCTTGTCGTCGCAGCCAATACACTGTTCCCACGCTAGCAGCGAAACTTTAGAATCGATTATAATACGCCTCTGGTCGGGATAGTAAATGGTAACATCTGGTTGTAACCCTTTGCCGAACTCGTCTTTTATTAAATTGCCTGCGGTGTCTTTTATAAACTCCTGAAGCTGGTATTCGCGACCTTTGGTAAGCCCGCTGTTTTCTAAAAGGCTTTCTAAAATCATTTCGCCCCAATTACCCTGCACTTTACTGTTGCCTTTTAATGCAGATGTAAGGTTGTTGGCTTCCTGGCTTACCTGTGCGCTCATTTCAATTAAACGTTGCACCTCACGGCCTAACGAAAAACGCTCTTTGGATTCCTTGTCGTAAGTTTCTTCCACCTTTTGTTTAAACTCCTTTATGTTTAGTTTAAGCGGTTCCAGCAACTGCTGAATTTTCTGCTCGTTGCTTTCGCTGAATTTTTTTGAGTTATCATCCAGTATACGTTGGGCCAGCTCGCTAAATTCCAGTTTAAACTGTTCACGCAGCCTGAGAATATCATTCTGCTGGTTGTCTAATTTTTCGCGGCTGTGTTTTAACTGGGCGTAAAGTGTAGCTCTTTCTTCAATGGCTTTATTAAGTAAAAGGGCACGCTCATTCAATTGCTGATCCATGTGAGCAATAGCTGTTACAGCCTGCTCGTACAGGGCGTTGGAACGTGCCAGTAGGGAAGTATTTTCATTATGAAGCGCATTTATTTGCTGGTTCTCCATTTTTAATGTTTGTAATTCATTCGCCTGTTGATTACTGGTTTGCCTTAAAGCTTCACCCTTACTTTTTTGTAAAAAGGATGCAATAAAAAATCCTACAACCCCTCCAATTAATAATAAAACAAGGTATATCCATTCGCCAGCCATAAATAAAATTTTATAGTGCAATAATAAAAGGATTTTGGACACCCGATATTAATAATTGGAATTATTGATGAGGGCTGTTGAAAAATTAAAAGTGGAGGAGGATAATTAAAGGCATAAAAAAATCCTGCAATTTTTTTGCAGGATTAATTTTTTTTGTTTTTCCGGTTAGCCTTGTTGGTTTTTCTTAGCAATGGAATAACGAGATCTTTTGGTTTTTCAGATCATTGGATGGTTGGTTCTTCTTTGGAAATTGGATAAAACGGGACTTTTCATAAAACTGGATTCGGTAGGGTACTTTGGATATTTATAACACAAATTTAAAGTATGACTGTTTTTTCTTTTAATCGTTAAAGACTTTGATATATCCCAATCGGACAAAAAAGCCTTTGGGTGAATTGAAAAAGTTTTAAACCATTGATAATTAAAAGTTTGGAGGTTAATCTTCTTCCAGCAAATCGGGGCGGCGTTCGGTGGTGCGAATGATAGATTGCTCATGCCGCCATTCATCTACTTTCTTAGGATCGCCCTGTAATAATATATCCGGAACCTTCCATCCCCTGTAATCGGCCGGGCGGGTGTAAACGGGTGGGGCTAATAAATTATCCTGGAACGAATCGAAGAGGGCAGAGGTTTCATCGCCTAAAACCCCGGGGAGCAAACGGCCAATGGCATCGGTAACTACGGCTGCTGCTAACTCGCCGCCGCTGAGTACATAATCGCCAATGGAAATCTCCATGGTTACATAATGTTCTCTAATACGCTCATCAATGCCTTTATAATGACCGCAGATAATTAGTAAATTATTTTTAAGGGAAAGCCGGTTGGCAGTTCGCTGGTTGAACCTTGGCCCATCGGGGGTCATATAAATCACTTCGTCATAAACAGTCGTTTCTTTAAAATGATCTATTGCTCTTGCCAGCGGATCGCACATCAATACCATGCCTGCTCCTCCTCCATATTGGTAATCATCCACCTGGCTTTGTTTGTTGGTAGAAAAGTCGCGGAGATTAATCACATTTACCTCGAACAACCCTTTGTCTTTAGCTCTCTTTAGAATGGAATGGGAGAAGGGGCTGTCTAACAAGGAGGGAACCACACTAATGATGTCAATTTTCATTTGGCAAACTTAGATAATCCTAATCTATCCTGATTTTTGAAAATTGTATACTTAAAATCAGGGAGCAATTATTCTTCATCATCTGTAAAGTCTTCCAGGTTTCTCCGGTCTTTTTTGGTGGGCCTGCCTATTTTGCTGAGGCGTTTACCTGTATGAAAAGAGGCTGCCTGCGATTGCATCATTTCAAGATCGGCGGCCGGGGTAAGATCAATATAATAGTTTACTGCTTCTGAAAACTGAACGCGATTATACAGTAAGCCGGTAACTTTTATAACCCATTTGCGGGTGTCTGTTTTAATTTCGTACTCTTCGCCAATGTTTACTGTTTTGGAGGCCTTTACTGCGTTGCCCAACATGCGTACCTTGCCTTTATCGCAGGCTTCGCTTGCCAGGCTCCTGGTTTTAAACACACGAATAGACCAAAGGTATTTATCTATTCTTAGTTTTTCTTTTATAGGTTCTTTCATCTATGTAGTAGTGTATTGAACTGTTCTTTATAATTTTTTGACAAGAGTCAAAATTAACCAACAACCGTTTTCTTTTTTTAAATTTTGCAGCCCAATAAAGCCTTGCAGTTAAAATGGAGCGTCGCAAGAATGATCCTTCGAATTACTGAAGCTGGATAACAAAAAAAAATTCCCGGCAGCATGCTACCGGGAATATATAATTCGGGTATCCTTACTTTTTTAATTCAGCAAAATGCTTGTGGAAATAAGGAATGGTTTCGATGCCTTTGTAAAAGTTAGCGATGTCAAATTTTTCGTTGGGACTATGCAGGTTGTCGCTATCCAGGCCAAAACCAAGAAACACCGTTTTTAAACCCAATTCCGTTTCAAACAAAGCCGTAATGGGTATGCTTCCGCCACCACGAACAGGAATGGGTGATTTACCAAAAGTATCTTCAATGGCTTTTGCCGCAGCCTGGTACTCCATGCTATCCACAGGGGTAAGATAAGGATCGCCACCATGGTGTTCGGATGCCTTTATGGTAACATTTGCCGGGGCAATTTTTTCAAGATGCTTAATGAGTAATCCGGTGATTTTTTTGCTGGTTTGGTTAGGCACCAAACGCGTACTGATTTTTGCAAAGGCTTTGGATGGTAAAACGGTTTTGGCACCTTCGCCGGTATAACCGCCCCAGATACCGTTCACCTCCAGGGTTGGACGAATACCAGTTCTTTCGTGGGTTGTATAGCCTTTTTCGCCCCACAATTCTTTTACGCCCAGGTCGTTCTTGTATTCTTCCTCATCATAAGGCGATTTTGCCATTTCCTTTCTTTCCTCATCACTTGAATCCAGCACATCATCATAAAAGCCAGGGATGGTGATGTGGTTGTTTTCATCGTGCAGGCTTGCAATCATTTTTGCTAATATAGTAATGGGGTTGGCAACTGCACCGCCATAAACACCACTATGCAGGTCGCGGTTGGGACCTGTAATTTCTACCTCAATGTAGCTTAACCCTCTTACACCTACGTCAAGGCTAGGTGTCTCCAGACTGATCATAGCAGTATCACTAATTAAGATTACATCTGCTTTAAGCAACTCCTTATTTGCTTTTACAAAATTGCCCAGGTTGTTACTGCCTACTTCTTCTTCGCCTTCAATCAAAAATTTAATATTGGTGGAAAGGGAGTTGGTGTTTACCATTGTTTCCAAAGCCTTAATGTGCATATAAAACTGGCCCTTATCGTCGCAGGCGCCTCTTGCATAAATTTTCCCGTCTTTAATAACAGGGTCAAAGGGGCCGCTGTTCCACAATTCTAAGGGGTCGGCAGGTTGCACATCGTAATGGCCATACACCAATACCGTAGGTTTTGAAGGATCAATTATTTTTTCTCCAAAAACAATAGGGTGACCCGGTGTTTGAAAAATTTCAACTTTGTCGGCCCCGGCTTCGGATAAACGTTGTTTTACGGTTTCTGCACATTTAATCATATCGGCTTTGTGTTCACTGCGGGCACTCACACTTGGAATGCGTAGCAGCTCCAACAGCTCTTCTAAAAACCGGTCTTTATTTTCTGTTTGATAATCTTTCCATGCTTGCATGAAGTACATTTTTTATTATGAATGGATAGCAATTTCAGTATGCGAATATAGTATGATATGGCGAGGGCAACCAGATTGCCATAATACAAACAAACTTGATTTTTGTTATTATAAAGGATACTAAACAACCTGAACTAATTAATGTTGTTTATGAAGATGTTAACCGCCACGAGAATAACCTGACCTTTTAATTAGCGATATGTTATCATTTACTTATATAAAAGTTAGCTA
>JBBSJX010000088.1:0-12587 GCA_038256825.1 Chitinophagales bacterium | reverse complement strand
TGTTCATTTTTCATAAAATTATTTTAAAAAGTGTTCACCTTATTACGAGAAAAATGCTCTTAATAATGTTGCATGTGTAATGAATAATAATGTTAAATCCTTTAGATTTGAATGCTTTAGATTAATTAAGACGAAAGGTAAAAGATGGTACGTATTTGGGTTTTAAAAAGCGTATCCAGGAGTAAAAGAATAGCTGAAGGAGGAAAAAAAAGTAAAAGAGTGCGACGCAAGTAAAGCTAAATAGTATTAATGCTGCCTGGCTCCAACAAACAACTAAAACCCACTTTTTACCTTGTGTGAAGTACAAGATATTTTTCGTACCAAATAAAGAGAATGCAGGTTCAGGCCCATTTAGCAGAAATTATTAAAGCATCTTTGATAAAAAGTAAATCACGTTTTATGACCTTTTTTCCATTATGAGAAAATCTTATTTATCCTGGGGAGCCTTGTTTGCATGCAACCTTATGTGGTCGTTGCAGTTTACCTGCATCAAGCTAGTACAGGACCAGGTAGGCCCTTTTAGCACTGTTTTTATACCTATGCTTTTGGCTACCTTATTTATGATCCCTTTTGTTTACAAAAATGTTAGGGCAAATAAGCAAAGAAAGCTAAGTGATTTAAGGATATTCGTTCTGCTGGCTTTATTAGGCCAATTTCCCGCCCAGGTTTTAATGACTTTGGGCACCCAGCAATCAACAGCAAGTAATGCGGCTATCATTTCACTTACATTGCCAATCGTCTCCGTTCTTTTAGCGGTCGCCTTACTCAACGAAAAAATGAACAAATTAAGATGGGCAAGCTTTATCATCGCAATTATTGGTGTTGTTTTGTGTACGTCAAAAGATATTCTCAGTATAAATTTTAGCACGCAGTTCTTAATCGGAAACGCGCTTATTTTTTCAGGTATTGTGGGAAGTGGCTTTTATAATACCATTTGCAAAAAAATTTCAGGAGAATATACTGAAATTGAGATGCTGTTTTATACATACATTTTCATGGTTTTGCTGCTGGCGCCAATGGTGTGGTATTATGAACCGGACAGTTTAAAATATGTACCTGCTTTTACTTCAAACACCTGGATAGGCCTCTCGCTACTCACGGTTTTTCATAATTTCTTATCTATGATTTTGTTTTTTAAAGCTTTAAAAAACCTGGAAGCAATACAAGTGGCCCTTTCAAATTTTTTGATAGCTTTTTTCGCTCTTCCCATCGCAGCTATATGGTTAAACGAAAAGCTAAGTATTATGTCAGTTATAGGCGGTTTACTGGTGTTAATAAGCACCCTTAGCATTACTGTTTGGGAATACAGGCAAACCACGGCGGCTGAACTTGCAGGCAATAACAATAAAGTTAATCCGACGGTAAAAATGTGTGAATTAAAAAATGAAATTTAAAAAGTAGTCAACAATTAAAGATAGTTCAGGCCTATAATATACATTGCTTCGATAAAAAAAATCGGCAAGTTCAAATGATTAAAAGAGCTGTTTTGAATTATGAATATATATTTTTAATACCCCTAATTTAATTATGAAAGTAGATTCATTAGCAAGCAAAGCCTTTAACGAGATCAGGAAAAAAATTCTGAGCAAACAGTTGACTGAAAATACCCGTTTAAAAGAGGATGAATGGGCTAAAAATACAGGGGTAAGCAGGATGGCTGTAAGAGAAGCACTGACCCGTTTGCTTGGCGAAGGTTTGGTTATTTTAGGAGAAAAAGGAGGGTATTATATTAAGCCATTATTGGCCTCAGAGGTTCTGGACATAAGAGAATTGAGAGAGATAATGGAATTGGGAGCAATCAGACTGGCATGCAAAAAGATGGAGCAGGAACAATTTACAATACTTGAAAAAATTTGCGACGATTTTAGTGACATGGTACAAAAAGGTTACTATAATGGCGCCCTTGAAGCAGATATGAAGTTTCATGAAACGCTGGTTGAATTTGCTGGAAACAACAAATTGCTTCAGGTCTACCGCTCGTCACATATTCCTTTATTTCATCAAAAGTTAGGTAACTCACAAACAGGAACCGACGATTATGGCCAAACCGATGCGGAGCACAGGCAAATAGTAAAAGCGTTAAAAGAAAAAAATTTAAAGCTGGCGCAACAAACACTTATACAGCATTTTTCAAGGGGAGAAAAAGTAATTCTGGAAATGGATTAATAGGATGATACCCCGGCAAGTGCCATTTAAGGTTAGAAGATTTGGTAACCAGCAGGGTAGCCTGGCCCAGCCCCGGTTGTGTCACTCACTTGTACCGCATTGCATAAATGAACCTTCCCGCACCGCTTCTGCATTCTTAGCAAGCAACCGCATTTTATTATTCCATTTATTTGGAAAGACTTTTTGTTTCAAATGCAATTTTTTTCATCACGCTTATTTATCTCCCATTTAAACTCCCTTCATATACAATGCAATAAGCTGCTCATTTGTATCTGTACTTTGCGATAAGGAGTTGATAATATTTTGCTTCTCTTTATCTGTTCTGTTTTGACTCAATTTTTCCTTTGCCTGCAAATCTGTAACTACTATTTCAAATCCCATTATTCCTCTTGACATCCCTATTTTATAATCCGACGGTAAATTGTGCCATTGCTGTTTGTAAGCTGGTTCATAATTATTAATTGTATCATTTAGCAATTCAAATATTTTCTCTTCTTCATTTATCAAGGTTCCCTTACCATAAGCGTGAACTGAAATATAATTCCAGGTGGGCACATTCAATTCTTTATCATAATTAGCGGGAGATATATAAGCATGTGGTTCGCTAAAAATTACCAACACGTTATTGTTTTCGATGTCTTTCCAGTGGTTGTTCGCTTTTGCAAAATGGGAAGTCAGCATAATACGATCATCCTTAATAGAAACAAGAAAGGGTAGATGTGTTGCCGTTGGCAAGTTGTCCTTTGCCGTAATAATGACGGCAAAGCTAAACCGTTTCATAAATTCAATGATTGCTGCTTTGTTTGTCATTAAGTTTATGCCCGGTATATACATAACACTTTTTGTTTTCTGTGTTCGAATTTTTATTTATTTACTTACTTTCTGTTTTATCAACTGCCTTATGGATGCTAAATGTGCAAAGAGTACGATAGGTACTATAAACGTAGGTAGCCAGCTAAAGGGAAAATTTAAAATAGCTACGTTTGGTTGATCAAATGCAAACTTTTGTAACGGCGTGGGTGCAGATAATATGCCGTTCACAATAATATTTAACAACAGGCCAAGGGAAATAAAATTCCAGATTAAAATTGTTCGTCGTTTCAATTTATTTTTTGTAAAACCAAAATAGGCAATAAAGGGTGCTGTAATCCCGGCAACGATATCAAAATTCCTTCCTTCAAAAGTCATTAATTCCGGAATTGCTTTGTTTAGATAAAGCCAAAATAACACCAGCTCAACCGGTATTCTTACTATGTTCAAATAGGTCAAACCCTTAAGCGATAAACTATCAATAAACTGTCGCCCTTTTTGCGTTACAAAAAGAATTAAGATAGTCATCAATGGCGGTAAAACTCCCAGCAATAAAATTTTTGGTGGAAATAAATTTGTGCCGGTGTTGTAAATATTTCTAATAGACAAAATAGTTTGAATTGCCAACCAGATTATTAAACCTGTTAGAATTGCTATGGATTTCCTTGGTATCGTTTCAGAATTTGCATTGCTGATAGTCCAAATAAAAAGCGATAAAGTAACAACTGTTGTAAATGCAAAGGTCAGCGAAATATAGAATGGTAAATTGCCAGTCATTTTATTTTTTTTGTTTTCACCTAAATTAAATGTAGTCGGGAACTTTCTTAAGAACCAAAATTTCGGAATGCCAAAGTTAGCAACCTGGTTAAAATGATTTTGACTGAAATGTTGAAATAAACGTTTCAAATGCTTCCTATTAACATTTAAGTCAGAACAATATTTACTTGAATACTTATTAGACTTTATTTTTTGTAGAGAGTCCATTTTATAGCAACAAAAAATTAAATACAAATATTAATGCTAGCTTAAATATAATTTTTTTCATGTTTGAGTTTTATGTTTAAAAGTTAATGAAGCATGTTGCGCTAACTGTCCTAAATAGTTGCACATCACTCCTTATTAACAGCAGCTTTTTTACGAATATGACTATTTTATTTTAGCCACTGAATTGCTGCTTTTACAGCATTGTCCACCGTAAGATTATTGAATGCATCGTTGTTTTTACAAACGTATCTGGAGTAACAAATTCTGGCAAAGGTTTTTTAGAAAAAGAATTAGCTACCCACCGCTGAAATTCTGTGCAGGAAGGCATTGCGGAAGGAGCCATGTTAGCATAAGCTTTTCAATAAAAAATTATCATTAAGTCCATGCTAAATCTACAGTTTTAAATTCTGAACCCCTTGCCAGAGAAGGCATTCTTAAAAAATCGTGCGGCAAAGCAAATATTTGATTTGCCCGAACGATTTAGCCACTAAAATCTGGAGTTTTTTTGACATTTTTTGACAATGAGCCAAAAATAAAAAAGCCCCGCAAATTTAGATTTACAGGGCTTTTGAACGAAATGAGGTGTTTAAATAACCTTTCCAGTGATCCCGCTGGGACTCGAACCCAGGACCCATACATTAAAAGTGTATTGCTCTACCAACTGAGCTACAGAATCATTTGTGTTATTGTTTAAGAGCTATCCCTTTTTTTAATTGGGAGTGCAAAAATACAGGCGGGGAACATTGCAGCCAAATTTTTTTAAAACTTTTTTACTTTTTATTAAAATTATTCTTCGGGGCTTATTTGAGGCAAGTCTTTTACTTTTGCTGCACAAAAATTAAGTATGTCGTATTTTACCAACAAGGTAGTGGTTGTTACCGGTGGAACTGAAGGTATCGGCAAGGCCCTGGTGGATAGTTTTTTACAACAAGGCGCAAGGGTGGCAACCTGTGGCCGCAACCACGATAAGCTGTATCATATCCAAACGTTGCATCCTAATAAACCATTGCATGTTGTGCCGGCCGATGTAACTAAAGAATTTGATTGTAACAATTTTATTAACTCCGTTATTGAAACTTTTGGCACTATAGACATACTTATAAATAACGCCGGCTTAAGCATGAGGGCCCTATTTAACGAACTGGAACTGGCGACATTACACCAACTAATGGATGTAAATTTTTGGGGCGCTGTTTACTGCACAAAGTTTGCCTTACCCGAAATAATTAAAAACAAAGGAACCATTGCCGGCATATCGTCAGTAGCAGGTTTTAGGGGTTTACCCGGCCGCACCGGTTATAGTGCCAGTAAATTTGCATTAACTGGTTTTTTAGAAGCTTTGAGAACTGAAGTAGCAAATGATGGCGTAAATGTAATGTGGGTAAGCCCCGGCTTTACCAGTACTAATATAAGAAACGCTGCACTTAATAAAGATGCACAAGCTCAAGGCGAAAGCCCAATGGATGAAGACAAGATGATGACTGCTGAAACCTGTGCTGAATATATAGTGAAGGCTATTAAAAACAGGCGACGCACCCTGGTACTAACAACCATAGGTAAAAGCACCCTTTTTATGAGCAAATTTTTACCAGGGTGGGCAGATAAATTAATCAGGAAGTTTTATTTTAAAGATGGCGAGCTGGTTAAATAAATTTTACTTATTAATTTAAGTAAATGTTTTTGATCTTCATCATTTGTATAACATTGTACAAATTTGATAGCTGCCATAAAAAAATACAGTACAAGTGAGTGACACAACCGGGGTTGAATGATGTACTGATGCCGGCAACCAAATGAATTTTTAATTACAAAATTAACTTAAAATAATGCGCAGCTTTGGAGCGATTATTGATTTGCTGTCTCGCTATTTTAAGTTTTAAATCGTTACAGAGTACCTTGTTTAAGTATCCTGGATCCAAAACAAAAACAATCAATTGTTCAGCAGGTAAACTTATAAAGTTTGTTGAATAATTTTGAAAATAAAGTATGGCTATTATAACCCTAACAACAGATTTTGGCTTACAGGATTATCTTGTTGCCGCTGTAAAAGGTCAATTGTACAGCGTGAACGAACGCTTTACTATTGTTGATATTTCGCACCAACTGTCATCATTCAATTATCCGCAGGCGGCTTATTTTTGCGATAGCGCCTTTAAACACTTTCCCGAAAAAACGTTTCACATTGTTTTGGTGAATATGTTTGACGACAAACCAAAGCAAATGTTATTGGCCTATAACAACGGGCAATATATTGCCTGTGCCGACAATGGCCTGTTAACCATGATAATTGAAGGCAAACCCGAGAAAGTAGTTGGCTTGCCTTTACCTGAAAATACAAGACCTACAACATTGGTTTGCTCCCAAGTGATTGCCAACGCAATGGTTAAACTTTATAAAGGAGAAAACCTGGATGCTATAGGTAACCCCGACGTTGTTATTAACGAAAAGCTTCGATTAAAATATGTTACCAGCCCCACAACAATGGAAGGGCAAATACTTTATGTTGACAATTTTGAAAATGTTGTAGTAAACATTACAAAAGAAGAATTTGACAAAGAGCGTAAAGGCAGAGCATTTAAAATAGTGTTTAAACGGGACGAGGTAATTGATACCATCAGCGATACTTATGCCTGTGTACCGCATGGCGAAAAAGTGGCTTTTTTTAATTCTGCCGGATACCTTGAAATTGCCATTAATAAAGGAAATGCTGCGGGGCTTTTTGGGTTACAGGGATTTTCGGACTCTATGCAAAAACAAAGCATTGCCTTACAAAACAAATGGTTTTATCAAACCGTAAAAATATTTTTTTACTAATGTTGGTACGTGTAGTAAAAATGACCTTTCGCGACGAGGCTATTTATACTTTTAAACAGCTTTTTGAAGAGCGCAAACAACAGATTAGAAATTTTGAAGGTTGCATACACCTTGAATTGTGGCAGGACCGCCTGCATCCCAATATATTTTTTACTTATAGCCATTGGCAAAATGCCGATGCTCTGGAATTATACCGCTCCTCCCCTTTTTTTGCAGAAACCTGGCATTTAACCAAAAAGCTTTTTTCTGCCAGGCCCGATGCCTGGTCGGTAAACCCTGTTACGGTTATGCCGTAAGCAAGTATATTTGGGCCCAACCAAAAAATTAAAATGAGGTACATTATAAAGCCTTTTCAATGGATCTACACCATTTATGCGCTCATCATTTTTGTTGTGCTCATGTTGCTGGTTGTTCCATTTATTGTTGTGGGCTCATTTTTTGGCAGTGAAAAAGGCGGCAATTTTATTTATAAAGCTTGTGGTATATGGGGTTATACCTGGTATGCTTTAGTGGGTATCTGGCAAAAAAATATTTACGAAGAACCTCATAATGTTCATAGCCATTTTATTTTTGTGGCCAACCATATTTCGTATATGGATATTCCACCGGTAGTGATGTCAATTAAACAACCCGTACGGGTTTTAGGAAAATACGAGATGGTTAATTACCCTGTGTTCGGATATATATATAAGTGTGCAGTTATTTTGGTTGATAGAAGAGATGCAGAAAAGCGTGCTAAAAGTGTAAGGCAATTAAAGGTGGCGCTGGCAAAAGATATTTCGATTTTAATTTTTCCCGAAGGCACCTTTAACGAAACCGACCAGCCACTTAAAAATTTTTATGATGGCGCTTTTCGCCTGGCAATAGAAACGCAAACACCTATTAAACCGTTGCTGTTTATTGATACTTATGACCGGCTGCACTATAGTTCCATCTTTAGCTTAACACCCGGACCTTGCAGGGTGGTTTACATGCCTGAAGTACCCGTTGATGGACTAACCCTAAATGATATAGCCATGCTGCGAAATAAAGTACATGCAATGATGGATGCAGGCTTAAGAAAATACCGAACCTACAAATCTGCCGATCTGCATATTTAGCTTTAGTAATTAACCGGTGACCGATTATTTTCTATATCGTTAAACTAAATGGTAATTTACTTGTAACCATTCAATACGTATTAAACTTACCACCCGATATGAAATTAAAAACATACCTGTCGATCCTTCTGAGTTTTGCACTACTTTTTGCTGAAGCCCAACCCATACAACCCGATGTTGAAAAAGTAAAAGGCGTCACCTTAACCATTCAACCGGTTATGCATGCTACTATGGTGCTTGGTTACCAAAACAAAACTATTTATATCGATCCAACAGGTGGAGCGGAGGCTTTTAAAGGCATAGCCGAACCCGACCTCATAATCATTACCGATATTCATGGTGATCATTTTGATCCAAAAACCCTTGCTGCCATAAATACTTCCAAAGCCTTAATGGTAATGCCGCAGGCTGTAGCAGATATGATGCCCGAAACCATTAATAAAGAAAAAGTCATCATCTTAAAAAATGGCAGCAAAACAAGCCAACTCGGTATTGGCATTGAGGCTATTGCTATGTACAACCTTCCCGAAGATGCACCAAACTCACGCCACACAAAGGGCCGCGGCAATGGCTATATTTTAAACATCGGCAATAAAAATATTTACATTTCGGGTGACACTGAAGCCATACCCGAGATGAGGAATTTAAAAAATATTGATATAGCGTTTGTATGTATGAACCTGCCATATACAATGGATGTGGCGCAGGCTGCCAGCGGGGTATTAGATTTTAAACCAAAAATTGTATATCCATATCATTATCGTGGGCAGGATACAGAGCAGTTTAAAACTCTTGTAAATAACGGCAATAAAAATATTGACGTACGATTACGTAACTGGTATCCCAGTACTAAATAGGTTATTTATAATTTATTATTTTTAGGGTTACCGGCATTCACTTGCAATTAAACTTTCGTTGCGTCGCACTCTTGTACAATATAACATCCTTCAACAATATAATAACCTGTAATAATTTATTTGCTGCCATTAGCAATGCCGCCGACGTGTGCGACGCAACAAAAGTTTATAAAAGTTCTCTTGCCTGGCCCATAAAAAAATTAATTAAATTCAACAGCATGGCCCTAGATTATAATTATAAAAATAATTCTCAATTTTAAAACGGCTGTTGTTGTAGTATGCAAATAGGCTCCTTTTAGTTTACCTGGTTTTTTATTCCCCCCTTAAGGGTTTATCTTTGAAAACGTTGGTTCATTAATAATTCTCCTACGAAACAGGTAATTGCTTTTCTTTTTTAAATAACCTTTGTTCTTTAATTCAACGTTATTACAAATTGTATTTAGATGATTTTGAACAACCGGGTTGGGATTTTTATTTGAACCGAACATTACAATTTTTGTCAATAAAGAATACCAGGTCTAATTTTTATAACCGGTAACTGCACTTTTCGGGATCACCCATTTTCTTTTTAAATTATTTTAAATAAGCAGGTTACTGGTTCAAATAACTACAAACCCATGTATTATGGAGAAACTTTCACTTAAAAGTTTAGGAAATGTAATTAAAGAAGCTGGCTTTGGTTTTACACGCGATAAGGTGCCAAAGCTTAGTGCGGCCCTGGCCTATTACACCATTTTTTCGCTTGGCCCCATGTTGATTGTAATTATTTATTTATCGAATTTATTTTTTAAAAAACAAGCAATTGAAGGACAAATATTTGGACAAATAAGAGGTGTTGTGGGCGACAGCGCGGCCTTGCAAATACAGGAAATGATTAAAAATGTATCCCTTAGTGGTAACAATACTATTGCTGCAGTTATAGGATTTGTAACCTTACTTATTGGTGCAACAACCGTGTTTTCCGAAATTCAGGATTCGATTAATATAATCTGGAAACTGCGAATTAAATCAGAAGCAGGCATACTTAAAATGATCAAAACGCGGTTACTTTCTTTTTCGTTAGTGATTAGCCTGGGTTTCCTGTTACTGGTATCCTTAATAATCAATTCTCTAATTGAAGGTTTGATGGACAAATTAAAGGAAATATTTCCTCACATAACGGTGGTGCTGGTTTACATAACCAATCTTGCCATAACCCTTCTCATCACTTCCGCCTTATTTGGAATAATATTTAAGGTACTACCTGATGCCATTATCAGGTGGAAGGATGTGATTGTAGGCGCTTTGGTAACTGCTGTATTATTTATGATAGCCAAGTTTGGCATAACATTTTACATTGGTAATAGTAATCCGGGAAGCGCGTATGGCGCAGCGGGGTCGCTGGTGGTGCTGTTATTGTGGATTTATTTTACATCCATGATTTTATATTTTGGCGCTGAGTTTACCAAATGCTATGCTTTAAAATTTGGTTCTGAAATCAGGCCTACCAATCATGCCGTTATTGTGCACACCGTGCAGGTTGAAAGCAAAAAAGGAAGTTTGCAGGATATTGAAAAAGATGAAGCAGAAACTGAAAAGGAATTACAAAAGGCAAAAGATGAACTGGACCGGAAAAAACTACTTCATTAGTTTTATATAGAATAGCAATTTCTTCAAAAAAAAACAAAATCATGAGTTACGAACCAATAGAAAATCACGGGATCATTGGAGATTTGAATACTATTGCCCTGGTGGGCCTTGATGGAACTATAGATTACATGTGTTTTCCAAATTTTGATTCACCCAGCATTTTTGCATCCTTACTGGATGATGAAAAAGGTGGTTGCTTTGAGCTTCATCCTGTATTTAAGGAAGTGAAAACAAAGCAATTGTATTTGCCCGACACCAATGTTTTGCTTACCCGGTTTTTAAGCGAAGAAGGTGTGGCGGAAATAACAGATTTTATGCCGGTTGAAGAACTGTATAATGGTAAAGAAATTGTTAGAAGAATTACAACGATCAGGGGTGATGTAAACTTTGAAATGAAATGCATGCCTCGTTTTAATTATGGACGCAGTAACCATACTATAGAACGGGTAAACGAATGCGAAGTATTGTTTACCAGTTCGGGCGACGATACAACCATTTTAAGATTAGCCAGTAGTATAGCCATAGAAATTGATAATAATACGAATGATGTAATTGCAAGGTTTAGTTTAAAACAAGGTGAAAGCGCAGATTTTTTATTAGAACATGTTGACAAGGGGCATACAAATAAAAAAGATTTTAAAGCCTTTATTACCGAGAGTTTATTTGAAACGGTTAATTACTGGAAAAACTGGATTGGACAATCAACTTATAGTGGGCGATGGCTCGACATGGTAAATCGGTCAGCCTTACTATTAAAATTGCTAACCTCGCATAATCATGGGTCCATTATTGCCGCACCAACCTTTAGCTTACCCGAAAGTATTGGCGGCCAACGAAATTTCGACTATCGTTTTACCTGGATCAGGGATGCTTCATTCTCCATGTATGCCTTGATAAGCCTGGGTTATACAAAGGAAGCGGGTGCTTTTATTAAATGGGTTGAAAAATTGTGCCATGACAGCAAAGGTGAAAAAAGATTGGGTATAATGTATTCGCTAGATGGCCACCAGCAACTGGAAGAATCCGTTTTGGAGCATTTTGAAGGCTATAAAAAATCGGCTCCGGTACGTATTGGCAACGATGCTTACGGACAATTGCAACTGGATATTTATGGCGAGTTACTCGACTCAGTTTACCTATACAATAAATATGGAGATCCCATCAGCTTCGACTTTTGGAAAAACCTGGAAACTCACATAAACTGGCTTGTAAAAAACTGGAAACAACCTGATGAAGGCATATGGGAAGTACGGGGCGGAAGGCAACATTTTCTTTACTCTCGTTTGTTAAGCTGGGTGGCTTTGGACCGCGCATTAAAAATGGGAGAAATGCGTTCGTTCCCACTGGACCCTACGTGGAAACCTGTACGCGATGAAATATACAACAGCATTTTTACAGATTTTTGGGATGAAGAGAAACAGTCGTTTATGCAATACCCCGGTGCCCAAACCGTTGATGCCTCGGCCCTGCTAATGCCTTTGCTACGTTTTATAAGTCCTAAAGATCCACGGTGGCTGAGCACTTTAAAACGCATAGAAGACGAATTAGTGTCGGATTCATTAGTGTATCGCTATAAGCACGAAATAGCAGCTCCCGATGGATTTGTAAGCCACGAAGGCACTTTTTCGATGTGCTCTTTTTGGTATGTTGAATGTCTTTCACGTTCGGGACAGTTAGAAAAAGCCAGGTTTTATTTTGAAAAAATGCTTGGTTACGCCAACCACCTTGGATTGTACTCAGAACAACTGGGTTTTAAAGGCGAGCACCTGGGCAACTTTCCACAGGCATTTACCCATCTGGGTTTGATTAGTGCAGCAATTAACCTGGATAAACAATTAAACGATAGCCGCAACAAAGAAGTTTCATAACCATACAATACATGCAATCTTGTAAATTTCTAAACCCGTAAGCGTACCAGTTCAAATCGCCGTCGTCAAAGAGGTCTTTGTCGTTATAAAGGTTATTGTTTATCAAAAAACTTTCGTACAGGTTGTCGTCAAGTTTAGTTGAACTCATCCCCGCTATCATCAACCCGAAGGCATAATAATGATCTTCTTCAATTATTCTTCCGCGGGTATTCGCCACATGCAGGATATCTAAGTAAACATATTCGGTGCTTTCGTTTTCCTATGCCGAAGTCCCTTGGCTGGAGCCAAGCCTATGAAGGAGACCCCGACAGGACGAAACCCAAAACTGAAGGCCGATATTGGTTATTGCTTTATTTTTT
>JBBSJX010000087.1:0-12620 GCA_038256825.1 Chitinophagales bacterium | reverse complement strand
TTGAATTGTAATTTTTTAACATGAGTTCCAGACCCAATTTTTTACCAACTATTTATATGGCCGTTATAGTGCTATTGGTGGTGTTATTTTCGGGTAATGTGGCTGCTGCAAAACAGGTTGCTGAAATAAATGGTGCCGATACTGCCTGGATGCTTACTTCCTCCGCGCTGGTTTTAGTTATGACACCTGGTTTAGCCTTTTTTTATGGTGGCATGGTTAATAAAAAAAATGTGATCTCCACCATGGTGCAAAGTTTCATCTGCATGGTGGTTATTACAGTACTGTGGGTTGTGGTGGGTTTTAGTTTTGTTTTTGGCGATTCTGTTATGGGCATTTTTGGCGATCCTACTGAATATTTTATGATGAAGGGTGTTATAGAAGGTCAGCCATGGAGAATGGCACCCACCATTCCTTTTATTTTGTTTGCTTTTTACCAGCTAAAGTTTGCCATAATTGCTCCGGCACTCATTACCGGCGCGTTTGCTGAGCGCATCAAATTCAAAAGCTATATTATATTCATCGTTCTTTTCTCTTTATTTATTTACTGCCCTATTGCACATGCAACGTGGCACCCCGATGGTATACTGGCCAAACTGGGCGTGCTTGATTTTGCTGGTGGAACGGTGGTGCACATGAGTGCCGGGTGGGCTGCATTGGCATCGGCCATTTATTTAAAAAAGCGCAACAGCCAAGTACAAAAACATGCCCGGATTACCTATGTAATTTTAGGTACCGGTTTATTATGGTTTGGCTGGTTTGGTTTTAATGCAGGTTCTGCCTTTGGTGCCAACAATATTGCAGCAACCGCGCTGGCCACCACCATGACCTGCTCGGGCGCCGCCGCTTTTGCCTGGATTATTTTTGATGCAATGCGCGGTCGCCTTCCATCGGCAATGGGTAGTTGCATTGGTGCCGTTGTTGGGCTGGTAGCCATTACGCCGGCTGCAGGTTTTGTTAGTTTGCCGCACGCCATTGCTATAGGTATTATTAGTAGCGTGGTAAGTAACCTGATGGTTGAATGGCGTACCCGCACTACGGTAGACGATACTTTAGATGTTTTTCCCTGTCATGGTGTGGGCGGAATTGTAGGCATGCTGTTAACGGGCGTGTTTGCCAATAAAAACATAAACAGCGCAGTGGTGGATAATGGTCTTCTTTTTGGCGAAACAAAACTGTTTATTACCCAGTTAATTGCTATGATATCGGTTTCGGTTTTTTGTATAATTGCCTCTTTTATTTTACTAAAAATTACCGATATGATTACCCCTTTGCGGGTAACCGAAAGCGAAGAACTTATTGGGCTTGATTTAAGCCAGCATGGAGAAAGCCTGTAGTTAATAGTTGGGATAGAAACAGGTAATACCAGTTAAATTATTTTTTGGGTACAAACATTTGTAATTCTATTTTTCCATACTTGCTTCTCATGCATCGCAGCGGTTTACATGCAGTTTTTAATAGCCCCGATTAATTCGCATACGCTTCAACTTAAGGGTTTTTTTGGGATACAATCATTGGAGCATTATTGAACTCCGGTTGTGTCACTCACTTGTACCGCATCTTTTTATGCATCAGTCCCACCTTTTCGGGGCAAGTAACCACGGAGATCATAGAGGAAGAAGCACGGAGAAAACCGGAGTTAGTCTTTGTGTTCTCTGTGGAATACGCTTGTGTGCTACATGTCCCGGCTTTACGCGTTGGCGTCAACTATTTCAGCTAAAATTTGATCTTTAAAAAATTAAGGAAAAGCAGTAACCACAGAGGTCACGGAGGAGGAAGCACGGAGAAAACCGGAGTTAGTCTTTGTGTTCTCAGTGAAATACGCTTTTGTTCTACATGTCCCGGCTTTACGCATTGGCGTCAACTGTTTCAGCTAAAATTCGATCTTAAAAAAATTAAGTTTAAAGCAGTAACCACAGAGGTCACGGAGGAAGAAGCACAGAGAAAAACAGGAGCTCGTCTTTGTGTGCTCTGTGAAATACGCATGTGTTCTCTGTGGTTATTTTTAGAATTAAAGACACAGGAAATTTATGTAGAAAAAGCTGCTATGAAACGATGCGGTACAAGTGAGTGACACAACGATGCCGCTATGAAACCTAATTGCCGGTTACCAAAAATACTTTTCTAACTTACCCAAATTTGTAAAACCGAATTATAATAGAGTGCCTGTTAGTAATTGTTGGTTCGGTTAAGTGAGGTATTGGCTACATTATCATCACTTAAAATGATAGAGAATTTCTTTCCTTCTTCAAAGCCGGTAAAATCCGGTTTTAAACGGATGGAGGTTAGGTTCAGTTGGTTGTCCTCGCGAAGAATGGATAAATAATGAAACAGCGGTTTGTAGTCTGTTGAAAGATCTTTCAATACATCCGCACCAAATTTTAAAGGCTGGTGTAAACCACCACCACCGCCAATTACCAAAAAATCTTTTCCCTTTTCGCGAAAGTGCTCAAAATTATGGCTGTGACCGGAGAGAAAAAGTTTGCTTTTAGGAGAACTACAAAACAGCGGAACAAATTTTTGCCGCACCGCCATTGATGAGCCTACAATTTTGCTGTTGGTAAACGGTGAATGATGGCAACCGGTTATAATAAATCGCACCGATGGATCTTCATCTAACTGGGTAAGGGTGGTTTTATACCATGTTAACTGTTCTTC
The DNA here is from genome assembly GCA_038256825.1 of Chitinophagales bacterium. Taxonomy (GTDB): domain Bacteria; phylum Bacteroidota; class Bacteroidia; order Chitinophagales; family Chitinophagaceae; genus Segetibacter. The sequence goes on along the minus strand of JBBSJX010000087.1, from coordinate 9,965 downwards.
ATCTTCAGTTTTGGTTAGCGACCTGAAATTGGAGTTTAATAATATAACCGCTACCGAGTCGGTAACATCCACAAACCCGGTTTTTTTATGATTTAAAAAACGTTGCTGAAACTTTTTTTGTCCTTTACCTGAGCGGCCCATAACCTCGTGGTTGCCCAAAGCGGCACTCACTTTAATGCCCTTGCTGCGTAACCGGGCCAAATAACCATCCATTGGTTTCCATTGTTTGTTGCTGGAACCCAGCGAAACCACATCGCCTAACAAAAAAACGGAAGCAGGTTGTCGGGTAACAAAATCGTTGAAGATGGATTTGGTGGCCTGGCGGTTATTATTACTTTTTAGCCACAAGGTTTCTATCCACATGGGCGCCTGCGTATCGCTGGCAAACATAATTTCCTTACCATTATTTGTTTGAGTATTCATAACCTGAGCTTTTGCAAAGGAAGAAATACTACCTAAAAAAATAATAAAGGCACATTTAATAAAATTGTACGACCTGGAATTTTGTCTTGTTACCATTCAATCGAATAATTTTTACCACTTTAAAAATTTATAAACCATTTGCAGTTGCACACCAAATACGCCTCTGGTAGTTTCTGATGCATACAGCCATTTGGCTTCGGTACCAATAGATACTTTTTTTGATAAGGGCCAGGTATAAGCCGCAGCCCCCATCCAACCCGTGCTTACTTTTTTTGATATGGTTTTACCTTCATAATCAAGGTTGGTGTTTAAAATATAAACTCCTGGGCCGGCAAACAAATTAAAATGCTTTTTTACCGATACAGAAAACTCCAGTAAAATAGGCACCGCATTTAAAGAAACCTTTCCCTGTTTGCCACTCTCGCCGGTTAATTTGTAACTATAAAACGTAACATATCCCGTTTCTAGTCCCACTTTAACCCTATGGTCGGGTTTCCACATGATTCGGGCAGTTGAAACCGCATTAATTCTAGAAATTTTTGGTTGCAGGTAATCGGGCGCTCCCTGGTTTGAAGGAAAATAGCCCAGGCCTCCGCTAACAAATAAAAGCAAAGCGTATGGCTTCTCTCTTTCTGGTGGTGAAGTTATATCTTCTGCCTGGCTATAAACTTTAATGGTTGTTAAAACCAAAAGCACCAGAAAAACAAAATATTTATTGTTTTGCATAATAAAAGTAAGCTACAGATGATGGGTAATTGGAGAGTATTCCATTAAAATTTCCTTCGTTAAAGTATTTATTAATGTTTTCTGGAACATCGAGTGTCCATACAAAAACCTTACGGCCAGCAGTTTGCATCCGGGCAGTTTCTTCGGGTTGTAATCCAAGGGTCCAACGCGGGGCCCAAATTGCTGCATTCGTTTCAGTAACATCCTGTGGCGATAATTCGCAGATAGAAGGAATACTGCGAAAATCATTCAATTTTTTAAAATTCTTTAATACCATTTCGTCGGGTATACCTATATTAATTGAAAGGTCTCTACCCCGTGCAATGGCTTTTTGCTGGTATTCTTCTAATATTTCCCGCTGCAAAGTCATATTCCCATCATATTTCGTATCGAGCCACACAAATTTTAAATTAGTTTGGTATAACACTACATCTAAAGCCTGGCGCAGGGTTGGTATTTTTTCACCTTTAATTAAACGAACGAGGTCGGTAAGCTGCCTGTAACTATAATTTTCTATAGGACCTATCAACCCGTTTTTCTGTATCAGTCTTTCGTTTAAAGTACCATCGTGATATAAAACCGGAACCCCGTCGCTGGTGAGCCTCACATCTATTTCAATACCGGTAGCTCCAAATCGCGAGGCCAGCTTTATAATTTCGGCAGAATTTTCTGAGGCGGGTAAAAGGTCTGCAGTTCTTCCGCCACCCCGATGGGCAATTATTTCGAGCGGGGATCCTTTGTATAAAGGACGTTGATATTGTAAGCTAACGGGGTTAGTGGGTTCGGCTTCACCTATGCCAAAACTGCCTGATAACGTTAAACCTTGTAACGGGCTGGTAGTAGAATCGAGCAATTCTTTAGCGCCACTATTACTGGTAATATTAAAACGAACGATCCCGGTTTCGGTATTTAGCATATTGCGCCAATAGCCATTTAATAAAATACTGCTATCTAACCGTTTGCCTTCACAAATCATGTACACCACTTGTTTTTCACAAAACATCGACAAATGGTAAAGCGTATCTGCTTCGGTTATGGTATAACTCCAGCTGAGTGCGGCGTTCACACCAAATACCTCCGATCCTTCGGTAATAGTATAAATGCCTTCCAGTTTGTTTCTTGTATTGGTTACCAGCTTTTTTGCAGTGGAAGTATTAAAAATTTGCCAGGTGGTATCTGGCACCGGTGCTACATAATTTTTTTTACAACTTAAAAAAGTGCACATAGCAATTAGTGCAATCCAAACTTTTATATTGAGGTCCTTTATCATAAAATAACGCCGATGATTATTTGGGGGTAAAAACTATTGCGGTCAAAACTTTCAAATAAGGGCCAGGTTTGCCAGTAAAAATCTGTGTACATAGCTCTGAAACCCAGGATGAGGTTTTTATTACCATAGAAAGGTTGTTCGATGGCAATAGTATATGATGAACCGCTAAAAAGCCGGTGTTCGGTAGTTACTCTTTCCTTTCCTGCATAAGTTTTAATACCGAAATCCATCATGCCCTCAGCCTTTAGGGTGAGCAAAACCTGCTTGTTAAAACGGTAACCAAACGAAACATTTGGATAATTCTGCCATCCACTGCCTTTGGATTTAAAACCCGCAAAATTTACAAAGCCAAACCAGTAACCAATATTATCGCCTACGCCAACAGAAAAACGGTTATTTAAATTGGTGGTCCATTGAGGTCCTACGGTTATTAAATTTTGAAGTACCTGGATGGATGCTCTTCCATCAAGACTTAATTTATTGGATAGTTTTCGTAAAACACGTACATCACCTGCAGGAATTCGTGCATGAAATTCTTCCGAAATATCGTAAGGAAATGTGGTTGCCGTTACCCCAACTGATGTGGTCCATTTTTGATTTTGAGGATGTGGAAAATATATAAATTTTTGTTTTTCTATTGGAATGTCCTGCGCTTTTGTGCGCAGCGGATGCGCTACAAAAATGAGTAACAGTGATCCAAAATAAAAAAGCTTTCTGGATAAAACAGCCTGCATAAAGTTCGCTCAGTTAATTTTTAAAAATGTGTTTGAAGTGTCAACCTTCCTCAATCTGAATGTATTATGCAATAAATACGCCCACGAAAATTTTAAATACTTTGTAATGTTGGTAAAGTTGGATGATTATATATTAAGACTGTTTTATTAATAAAAAGGTTTCAAAAAAAAGCCTTCCCTTCTATCCAATTTATGAATAGAAGGGAAGGCCTTGAATAAAACACTTATTATATTAATTTTTGCCCAGCAATTTTTCCATTAGCAAATAGCGTTGCCTGTTTTTTTCAAGAGCAGCTTTTGTTTCAACATCAATGTGCATAACGTTTACTTTGTCGTTATTAATGGCGGGCCAGGTTGGAACGCCTAAACCGTTTGGATTACCTGTTTTAATAAAGTTGGCAAAAAATGCCTGCATTATTTCTGAAACTATATAATCTTCCGGCTGCCAGTCGTAAACCCTGTTAGTGGGTAAATTTCCCATCGCATATTCAATTTCGGCGGAGTGTGAGGCGCCAGTATTAGGCGGAGGTTTTGGTGCAGCAGTAGTTGAGTTGTCCCGGATAATGCCGCCTGCCAGCCCGGCTACCGCATTGCCCATTTCGGCCCGCATTTGGGGGCGGGGCCTTGCATAGTAATACCTGTACACCGGCTTGCCGCTGGTTTTGTTGTGGATATCAGCAAATTTCCAGGTGCTAAATCCAATAAAGCGATCACCGGCTAAAGCGGTGGCAACTTGTTCAACCTCGCCATCAGATTCAGGGTGATATGCTTTCAATACTTCGGCCGCATCATCTTTATACATTTTTTGAACAGCGCTGGTATAATTTTCTGTTGTGGATTTTTCTTTTCCTAAAATCGACCGGAAGTTATTTTCTTCTGAATTCCAACCAACGAGTAAAGGAACTTTAGATTGCTTTCCCTCAGCAAAAATGGTTTTGGGAACCACAGGAAATAAATAGCCATCTACCGTAACGGGAAAACGGGATAAGGATGGTTTGGCGGTGTATTGTAGCAGTTGGTCTGCGGGTATTGCTCTTAAATCGTTTAAGGTTTTTGAGCCAGTGCTATCACCAAATTGTGATCCAAGTTTTTCGGCCTGCGCCAGAGGAACTACCGCATTTCCACCCAGGAGAGAACCGCTTTCACCAATAGCACCCGCAATAATATCTCGTGAAAGTGGCGAAGCCATTAAGGCTGAAACAGAATAAGAGCCTGCTGACTCACCGGCAATAGTTATTTTTTTAGGATCACCCCCAAAAGCTGCAATATTTTGTTGTACCCATTTTAAAGCGGCAGCCTGGTCTAGCAGGCCATAGTTACCCGAAGCATGGTGCGGAGATTCCCTGGTTAATTCGGGATGGGCAAAAAAGCCAAAAATATTCAACCGGTAATTTACAGTTATAGCTACAATGCCTTTTCTCGACATGCTTTCACCATCGTATCGAGGCTCCGAGCCATCACCTGCTATAAATCCCCCGCCGTAGAAATAAACCAGAACAGGAAGTTTTTCAGTAAAGGATTGAGCGGGTGTCCAAACGTTTAAATAAAGACAATCCTCGCTCATTCCATTGGAACGAAAATTCATATCTCCAAAAACAGGGCGTTGCATTGCCCGTGGCCCAAACTGGTCGGCTTTGCGCACACCTGCCCAGTTTAAAACGGGTTGTGGCGCTCTCCATCGCATTTTGCCAATTGGTGGGGCTGCAAAAGGAACACCTTTAAAAGCACGAATACCAGAAACATCAACACCTTCCAACATTCCATTTAATGTTTTTACACGTGGCGCAGTTTTATCCACCGATGATTGTGCAAAAACGGGTTGGGTTAACTGCATGGCAACGGTTAACATGATACATATCGTTTTCATTTAAACAAATTTGAAAGGAAGGTACAGAGAAATTAAGGTTGCTATAGTTGATTACACCGACGTATTGTTAATTATACCGAAGTGCATTTTAAAAAACGTAATTAAAACCGCCACCTGACTTATTTTGACACCTTCTCTTGCGGTTGTCATCAGTTGACAGCGCACCTGCAAAAGCACCATATTAAAAGTGTTGGCATGGAAGCTAAGGAAGTGTATTGGGTAACACTTTACGATATGCTTACAGCAGCAGGTATATAAGTGTATGTAGTTAACGGGTGCATGTAAATCGTGTACCTGGTCAAAAGAAAGATGTAACGGACTGTATGTGGATAAAGGAATTGCACAATCATGCAATACTTCGCAACAGTTTTAAAGCTCCGGCAGAAGTAAAGGAATTACAACATCGGTAGCAAATAAAACAATGGCCCTAAAGCTAGCCTGTTGTATTTGCACGATCATGACAAAAGACTTAGCAATTGTAGAAAATGGAATACAACAGCACCAGCAAAAACAAGAAAAATGAACCCTTAAGTGATTGAAACAACAGACAGCAAAACTAAATTTAAAACTACCGCCGCTCAAAGGGGAAGATTATTAGTAGTAAAGCTTTATAACAGCGCTGCCGCCGGTTACCAAAACCTACGAATTTAACATCAATGGCATAACCAGCATAAGCAGGTCTTCATTTTCTTCCACTTCGGTAGGCTTAATAATACCTGCTTTGGTTGATGTGGCCAATTCAACTTTAATTTCGGGTGTTTCGGCGGCGTTCAACATTTCAATAAGAAAACGTGCATTAAATGCAATCTGCAGGTCCTCGCCATCGTATTGGCAATTCATCCGCTCATTGCCTTCAAAGCTAAAATCCACATCCTGTGCGGCCATTTGCAATTCGCTTCCGCTAATGGTTAGGGCTACCTGGTTGGTACTTTTGTTACTAAAAACACTCACCCGGCGCAAGGCACCCTGGAAATCGCTTTTATTTACCACCAGTTTATAAGGATTGTCGGTTGGAATAACCACTTTGTAATCGGGGAAACGTGCATCAATTAAACGACAGATTAACTGGGTAGTGCCATGCGAAACAAAAAGATGGTTGCTGTTATAGGTAATAGTTAGCTCGTCCGAATTATCGGGAAGCGCATTCTTTAAAAGGTTCAACGGCTTTTTTGGTACGATAAAGCTTTCAGCTTTTGGGCATTTTACATCGGTACGTTTGTAACGCACCAGGCGGTGGGCATCGGTAGCCACAAACTGGATGTAATCTGGTGTAAGTTCAAAATACACCCCCGTCATTGCAGGGCGAAGATCATCGCTGCTTACGGCAAACAATGTTTTGTTGATGGCGGTTACCAAAGCACTGGATGGCATGGTAAAAGCGGTAGTGTCGTCGGCGCCCGGCTCCTTTGGAAAGTTGTCGGGATTTTCGCCCATTACCTTGTATTTACCATTGTCGCTGGTAATTTCAACGGCAAAATTCTTATCAATATTTATTGTTAAAGGTTGATCTGCAAGGTTTTTCAGGGAGTCCATCAAAATTTTTGAAGGAATACAAACCCGGCCATTGTCCTTACTTTCCACTTCCATCTGCACCCTCATAACGGTTTCAAGATCGGTAGCAACGATGGTCAGTTTTTTATTTTCAATTTCAAACAAAAAGTCCTCGAGAATGGGTAAAACCGTATTGGAATTAATAACCCCGCTGATTTGTTGTAAATGTTTAAGCAGCGACGAAGACGAAACTATAAACTTCATGGTGATGGTCGGTTTGGTTCTAAACAAACAAACCTACTGCAAATTGTTAATTGCGCAAAGACAACCTTTTAAACAGAAGTGAAAGGTGCATAAATATTTGAGTAAACTATACTGAATGGAGCTAATATGATTTAGATTTTTTTGTGTTCCAACAATTGTTTTTCAATTATACCTCGTTGTGTCACTCACTTGTACCACAGTGCTTTTGGCATCGTTCAAATAAAATGGTTTACTACTTATTAATATTAAGCGTAAACCGGTCGTACAATTTAACAGGTATTTTTTCTCCATTTTTGATTGTATGCGGAATGGTAAAATATTCACCGGTGAGCATTAACCCTTCGGCCGCTTTTTCGAGGGAAATTTTTAGGAAGCCATGCTTAAAATCACAAAATTTATCGAGGTGTACGTTTTCCAATAAAGGATCGGCATCAGTAAATCCGGGTTCATCAATTGCCGCAATGGGAAAAAGGGTAGCATATCCACCAGCTCCTGCAACAATATAAGGTATGGTTTTTCCGTTGGGGTAGGTTTTGCTAAAACGCTGGTAATTGTGCACATGCCCGCTAAAAATAATGTCAGGCCTAACATTGGCTTGTTTGTAGGAATCTTCCAAAAATTCAATCATGGGCCTGCTGGCTCCATGGTTGGTATCGGCCGAAAAGGGAGCATGATGTATACAAACAATCAAAGCTTTGTTTTCACCAGATGTACCAAAGGATTTTAATTCATTTATAAACCAATCTTTTTGTTCTTGGTGAACCGCCCCAAATTTGGGCACATTACTGTATAAACCAATAATTGTTGCCAGCGGGGTTTCCAGTGTCCAGTATATATTTGGCTGAACCATGGTTTTACGACTGGTATTTTGTGAGAGTTTCGTTGGCCTGCTTTCGGTATCGCAAAAAACATGTACAAAAGCATCCAGGCTTTTGTAAGTCACCCGTGCATGGGGGTTTACATCGCTGTCGTGGTTGCCGGCAATTGCAAATATGGGGCGGGGATAATTTTTATAAGGTTCAAAAAACTGCCGGTAATATTCTTCGGCCTCACCAAAATGATACACTACATCGCCCAGGTGGTATAAAAATAGGGGCTGGTCTTCGGGTGCCCTGGTATTAAAATGACTAATCATTTCCGCGGCAACCAGACCTTGAAACTCTGGTTGCTTTGCGCTGCCGGTATCGCCCACCATATGAAAAACCATTTTTTCAGTGGAGTTATCCGGTTGTAATGCAGCCAGAGAAAGGTGATAAGGATATTTGCCCGTTGGGGCAGGTAGCGGTAAAAATTTAAACTGATCGTTTGGAACGTTATTTTTAAAAACGGGTTTGTTGCGTTTATTGTCTTGCCTTTTCATCATAGAAATTCAAATTATGGTGATCCTGTGTTGAGATTCATACAAAGTATAAAGCATTTACCTCAATTAAGTTCAATTAATCAGGAGAGGATCATAAGGTGTATACAATAATAATACATGATGAGACTCTCTAAATTTCAATAGTTATCACTGTTAAAGGGTTTCTATCCATTCGAAAATTTATGCAGCAGTTTCTTTTAATGCATTTTGCAGCCTAAGTTTCAAACTATTATAATCAGTGTATCCCTTTGCTAATAAGTGAAATTTTAATTCGCCCGTTTGCAAAAACACCGCCGGAAACCCTGTAACCTGTAATTGTTTCACCAACGAAAAATCGTAATAAGCTTTTTCTTTATACTCCTCGCTGTTTAACCTTTCGTAAAAAATTTCGGGATGAATGCTGTACTTCTCCAGTAAATGACGGTAAGCTTCGTTATCGGTAAGGTCGCGGCCTTCATAAAATAAAGCGTATTGAAGATCGGCCGCAAATTCAATAGACCGCTCGGGATAGAATTCTTTAAAAATGCTCATTGCTATAGCCGGCTTTTCGGAGTTGGGATACCAATCGCTATCCTCCACGTTTTTAATGTGCCATAAATAATCCTGGCCAAAGGTTATCCCGGTAAGCTCTTCAACCGTTTTATAGTTTTCCTGAATATAACCTGCAATGGCATTAAGGTGAACCGGCTTTTCGGTAATCATCATTCCGCCCGATAAAACCTCTATTTCTAACTGGCTTTTAAATTCTTCAGCAATTTTTTTAATAACCGGGCTAAATCCGTAACACCAGGTGCAATAAGCATCGTAGCAATATATTAGTACAGGCTTCATGCCGCAAAGGTAAAGGGCTTGTAATTATGTTCTAATCCCCAACAAAGGATTTTATAAGGCAGGCAACCAGCAAGTGATCCATTTTTTTTATATCGTGGGTAGTGTTGGGTAAAACAGCAAACTGGCCATTGGATAATTCTTTATAAACAGTAGTTGTTTCCACTAAAGTTACCATCTCATCCCTATCGCCTAAAAGTAGTAATACCGGCGGTTCAATTTTTCGAAACACCTCCAGGCCAAGAGGGTTAAACTGGCCCAGGTGTTTTAGCAAGGCGGCTGTTTGGTTTAAAACATTTTTCCAATTGTTTATTCCATGTGTTTTTTGAAGGTGAGCAGCATAACCAGGCGCTGTTTGCTCAATAATATCCGGGTTCATTCTTGCTATGGCTTTTGCAGCTATTGTTGGATCCCAGTATAACTTGGTATTTATAGTAACCAGGTTTTCAATTTTTTCAGGATGGTTTAATGCCAGGTATAAACCCACCATACCGCCCATGCTATAGCCTATTAAATGGATTGTTTCCAGTTCATTTTCTTCCATCCATTCAAGTACCTGTCGGGCAAAGTATTCAATGGAGAAACCGGCCTGTGCAGGTTCGCCCCCATGACCACCAAAATTTATTGAATGAACATGGTAGTCGGGACTTAAAGCTTCTTTAAGGGCAATTAAATCGTTTTTGGTGCCTAAAGCACCATGTAACAGCAGGATTGTTTTCATTGCATGATTTTTTCAAATCTTTCATGAATAGTTGCAGGCCAGGGTAATTGCTTTGGATTAAAACATAATGCTTGTACGCATAAGTTGCGTTGACGTAAGATTGGGTTAATTAGATGCAGCGAAAAAACAAAAAGCCAATTGATTGTTTTTATATTTTATGAACTCAACCAAAAAGCTAATTAATGCAGGAAATTGATGCCATGTATACTGCCGTAAAAGTGAGTGACACAACGATGTTGAGGAGAAATCCAAAGCTGGAAACCAAATAAAATACCAAAATA
>JBBSJX010000086.1:0-12652 GCA_038256825.1 Chitinophagales bacterium | reverse complement strand
AAGTTGGTTGAACCATTTACAATTGCCTGGATGGAATGCAACAAGTCATTATCATAATACTCTTCCAGGTTACGGATTACCGGTATACTGGCGCAGGCAGCAGCTTCGCATAAAAAAGGCATTCCTGTGGTGGTTTGCAACTGTAAAATTTCAGGCAAATGCTCGGCTATCATTTTTTTGCTGGCACTTACCACCGCTTTCCCGTTATTTAGGGCAACACTAATAATTTCAAAAGCTGCTTCGGAATCGTCAATCACCTCAACAATTACATTAATTTCCTTGTCGAACAATAACTCTTCTTTGCTGGTTGTAAAAAGACTTGCCGGTGCATTTCTTTTTTTGCCTTCATGTTTTATGCAAACTTTTTTTATGGTGGCTTTTAACGAGGGCGTTTGTTGTAATACCTTGTATAATCCCTCTCCTACCACACCAAAACCAAACAATCCGATGGTGAGCTGTTTATGTGTATCCATGCTTTAAGTTAACTTTTAAAAAGTGTTATTGTTCGCTGTTTTAATTAATCTTCATGATTGTCTAAATCCAAAAAATACCTCAGATGGGTTGAAATTTTTTCAAATTCCAGTAAAAATCCATCATGGCCATAGGGGCTATTTATTTGCACGTACTTTCCCCCGGGAATGTGTGCCGCTAAAAATTGCTGTTCGTTTACCGGGAATAGTATATCCGTTTCAATACCAATAACCAATGCCTTTGCTGTAATCCTGCTTAGCGATTCCACTAACGTAATACGGCCCCTTGCCAGGTTATGAGCATCCATTGCTTTACTTAAAAAATAATAGCTGAAAGCATTAAAACGTAAGGCTAGTTTATGCCCCTGGTAATGCTGGTAAGTTTCGGCCCTGAATACATGCTGATCAATAGGTAAATCTATTGTATCGGAAGTGGCCTGCTGCTGTGCATGATCGTAGGTTAAATAATTGCGGTAAGAAATTAATGCCAGTGACCTCGCAATTTTCATCCCTTCAATACCTGCGGTTTCGTTTTTATTTTGCCAGGTGCTATCGGATGTAATGCACCAGCGTTGCGATGCGTTAAATGCAACGCCCCAGGGCGAATGCATGGCATTGGTTGCCATTGGAACAATATATTTAAATAAAGAAGGCTCTTCTACTGCCCACTCTAATAATTGCTGTCCTCCCATGGAACCGCCCAGGCCAACGTATACCTGGTTAATTCCTAAAGATTGTTTTAAAAACTGGTAAGCCCTTATCATATCGCGGGTGGTAAACCAGGGAAAATCGTGGAAATATGCAGTACCAGTTTCGGGATTAACATCCAGCGGCGATAAGCTTCCATAGCAACTGCCTGGCATATTTACACAAATAATGTAATGGTTGGCAGGATCAAAAAACTTGCCTTCGCCCACCAGTCCACTCCACCAATCTACAGGATCGCTGTTTGCAGTAAGTGCATGAAATACCCAAACAACATTATCAGCATGCTCGTTTAATGTACCAATGGCCGTATAAGCTAAATGAAAGCCGGGTAATACTTTACCACATTCTAATGTAAAAGGTTGATTGTGTTTAAATATTTGAAGCATTCAAAAAATTATGGTTTACAGGATTAATAAGCACCAGGGCAACCGTAAAAAAGCAGGCGGCCAGCTAATTTTTAGAAGTGTTAAACAATGTTACTTATTTGCTGAATAAAGAAAAAAAAGTACAAGTGAGTGACACAACGATGTTTAATTACTGACCCCCTGCCCGCTAAAAAACTAAGCTGTTACCCCATCAAAAACCTTTGCAAACGCCTGCTCAAAATCGGCCTTTATATCTTCAATATGTTCTATACCCACACTTACACGCACCAGGTTTGGATCCACTCCTGCAGCAACCTGCTCCTGCTCACTTAATTGTTCGTGCGTGGTTGATGCGGGGTGGATGGCCAACGTTTTGGCATCGCCCACATTTGCCAGGTGGCTAACCAGTTTTAAATTATCGATAAACTTGCGTGCATTTTCCTTTCCACCTTTAATCCCAAAGTTTACAATGCTGCCGGCACCGTTGGTTAAATATTGTTTGGCAAGGGCATTATATGGGCTGCTTTCAAGACCGGGGTATAAAACAAAATCAACCACGTCGTGGGCCTCAAGCCACTCTGCCAGCGCTTGCGAATTTTGAACATGGCGCTCTAAACGCAGCGACAATGTTTCTAATCCCTGCAACAATAAAAACGAATTAAATGGCGACTGGCTGGAACCAAAATCGCGCAATCCCTCAACCCTTGCACGAATGATAAAAGCAATATTGGGTAAACCAAGTGGATTGCCTTCGCCAAAAACATCCCAGAATTTAAGGCCATGGTAACCTTCTGAAGGTTCGGTAAATTGAGGAAATTTTCCATTGCCCCAGTTGTAATTTCCGCCGTCAACAATAACACCGCCAATGGAGGTGCCGTGACCACCAATCCATTTGGTTGCACTTTCTACCACAATGTTGGCACCATGCTCAATGGGCCTGAACAAATAGCCGCCTGCGCCAAATGTATTGTCAACAATCAGCGGCAGATCATATTCCTTAGCCAGATCGGCAAACTTTTTAAAATCAGGAATATTTAACCGGGGATTTCCAATGGTTTCAAGATAAATGGCCTTGGTATTTTTGTCAATCAACGGCACAAAGGTTTCAACATCGTCGCCATTTCCAAAACGCACTTCAATACCCAAGCGCTTAAAAGCAACTTTAAACTGGTTGTACGTTCCGCCATATAAAAAGGTGGTGCTTATAAAATTATCACCCGCCTGCAAAATATTATTGAGCGCTAAAAACTGTGCTGCCTGCCCCGATGAAGTTGCTAAAGCCGCTACCCCACCTTCCAAAGCCGCAATGCGCTTTTCAAACACATCGGTTGTGGGGTTCATAATACGGGTGTAAATGTTGCCAAACTCTTTTAACCCAAACAAATTGGCAGCATGCTCCGAGTTTTTAAACGCGTACGATGTTGTTTGGTAAATAGGCACCGCCCTGGAGTTGGTTGTTGGGTCAATTTCCTGGCCTGCATGTAATTGAAGTGTTTCAAAACGAAGATTGCTCATAAAAAGTAAATTTTTAAGGTTAAGTCTATAAAAGTCGATAAAATTTGAAGACTATAAAAGTTTATTAATATGATCCTTTAAACCACGCCTTTTTACGATCGGCATATTTTGGAGCAAAAAAAAAGCGCTCCTGTGGGTCAGGAGCGCTTGAAGTATTTATACTAACTAAGATGATTTTTCAAACATTACTCTTGACCTATCTTCCCGCATTGCTACGGATGGATTTGGCACCTTCTTACAATTGAGTAATTGTAAGGGTTGCCAAGGCGTCAAAGGGCCATAACCCTCTGCCTTTCTTGATAAGTGTGTTTTTAAAGAACTGTTGCAAATGTAACAGCACTAATTTAAAAGTGCCAAATTTATTTTGTTGAGCATGTGTAATAACAATTAAATGCTGCGGCATATATTCAATATCAAATTTTCTAAAACACGTCTAAATTTTTAAAATTCATTGGGGGGGGCCAGCGGCAGGTTATTAATGATGCATCGTTGCCACGCTCGGTTCAAAGGCAGTTTTCCATAGCATCATAGCAACACTCAATAATTTGTCAAAGGATCACTCGCTTCAACTGTATTTGCAACCCTGTGAACGGCCTCATAAAAACAGCGTTAAAAAAATTTCAATGAGTGACGTTATGAAATCAAAAAGGTGTTACTAAAGCCGGGCAAAATTAGTTATTGGCAGGTCGCACTACCGCCTGAAAAAGTACTAATGCTGTGACTTGTTTGATTTTAGACCGGCATCGAAAATTTTATCTGTTTTTAAGCAGCCTTGATCTTTTTGTTACTTTTTGCATCAAGGCAAAAAGTAAAACAGGTATATTTTAACAATAACAACAGTTACGGCAAGACTTCCTCAAACCAAAACACCTGTGTTTTGTTCTACCTTTGCACCCTCAAAATAATTATGGCAAAGGCAAAAATTAAAGTAGCAGAACCGGTAGTGGAAGTAATGGAGCAGCAGGAACATATTGAAGTGTACGGAGCCCGCGTTCACAACCTCAAAAACATCGATATTTCCATTCCTAAAAATAAACTGGTGGTTATTACCGGTGTTAGCGGCAGCGGTAAATCTTCCCTTGCATTCGATACTATTTACAACGAAGGCCAGCGCCGCTATATGGAAAGTTTCAGCGCCTATGCCCGCCAGTTTATTGGCGATATGGAGCGCCCTGATGTAGATAAAATTACCGGCCTCAGCCCTGTTATTTCAATTGAACAAAAAACTACCAATAAAAACCCACGTTCTACTGTAGGAACCATTACCGAGGTGTATGATTTTTTACGCCTGCTCTTTGCCCGTATAGGCGATGCTTACAGCTACAACACCGGCAAAAAAATGGTAAAATGGAGTGAGGAAGAAATTGTAGAAAACATTTTCACCAAATTTAAAGACCAGAAAATAACTTTATTAGCTCCGCTCATAAGGGGCCGTAAAGGCCATTACCGCGAATTGTTTGAAGATGTTCGTAAAAAGGGTTTTTTGAAAGTTAGGGTGGATGGCGAAATACTAGACCTGAAAGAACGGATGCAGGTTGACCGCTATAAAATTCATGATATTGAACTGGTTATTGACCGGCTACAGGCTACGGACGATATGAAGGTTAGGTTAAGCCAGAGTATTCAAAAAACTTTACAGGTTGGTAAAGATTTAATGTTTTTATTGGTTGCACCCCCATCCACAAATGAACCCGAAAAAGACAAAAAGAAAAATGCAAAAGATGGTGCTTCCGATAATTTGGTACAGTACAGCAAACAATTAATGTGTACCGAAACAGGGTTAAGCTATGAAGAACCTTCGCCCAACGCATTTTCGTTTAACTCACCTTACGGAGCCTGCCCCACCTGCAAAGGTTTGGGTAGTGTTTACCAGGTAAATATGGAAGCCGTAGTTCCGGACTGGAACAAAAGCATTAAGGAAGGCGCTATTGCACCTTTGGGCGAAGAGCGCGAAGCTTACATTTATAAACAAATCGTTCAACTGGGTAAAAAACACAAATTTAGTGTAGACAAACCTTTGAAAGATTTACCCGAAAAGGCGTTGAATGTAATCCTTTATGGTAAAGAAGAAGGGGCGGATGATATGGAGGTTTCAGGAGATTATGAAGCGTTGCCCGGAAACATGTATGCCACCGAATATGAAGGTATTGTAAACATGCTGAAACGCTGGTTTAGTGGCAGCAGCAGCGAATCGCTCAGGGATTGGGTTGAAAAATTTATGATTTTAAAGCCTTGCCCAAGTTGCATAGGTGCCCGTTTAAAAAAAGAAAGCCTCTGGTTTAAAGTAAACGAAAAAAATATTGCAGAACTCAGTACGCTTGACCTGGATAAACTGATGCACTGGTTTACCGATGTGGAGGAAAAACTAACCAAAAGGCAAAATACCATTGGTAAGGATATACTTAAAGAAATAAGAGAACGTCTTCAGTTTTTGCTGGATGTAGGACTTACCTATTTAACGCTTAATCGCCCATCAAAATCACTAAGCGGTGGAGAAAGCCAGCGCATTCGATTGGCAACACAAATTGGCAGCCAGTTACAGGGGATCACCTATATTTTGGATGAACCCAGTATTGGTTTACACCAGAGAGATAATCAGCAGCTGATTGTTGCGCTAAAAAATTTACGCGATATCGGTAACAGTGTTTTGGTGGTGGAGCACGATAAGGATATAATGATGGCCAGCGACCACTTAATTGATATTGGACCCAAAGCCGGCAAACATGGCGGGCAGGTGGTGGCACAGGGAACTCCGCAGGAAGTATTGGATTCTCATTCGCCTACTTCGGCATATTTAAGTGGTGAAAAAAATATAGAAGTGCCTGCTACCCGCCGGGCGGGTAATGGAAAAATATTAGAACTAAAAGGGGTGAAAGGTAATAACCTGAAAGGTGTAAATATAAAACTACCCCTGGGTAAATTTATTTGTGTAACCGGGGTTAGTGGCAGCGGAAAAAGCACCCTGATTACTGAAACCCTGTACCCAATATTATCTAAGCATGCTTATGATAGTAAAATGGTACCTATGGAATATAAATCGATAACCGGGTTGGAGGCTATTGATAAGGTAATTGAAATTGACCAGAGCCCTATTGGTAGAACACCCCGCAGCAACCCAGCCACCTATTGTGGATTTTTTACAGAAATAAGAACTTTGTTTGCAGCCATACCCGAAGCCAAAATAAGGGGTTATGCAGCGGGCAGGTTTTCGTTTAATGTACGTGGTGGCAGGTGTGATGTTTGCGAAGGTGGTGGCATGCGGGTTATTGAAATGAATTTTTTACCCGATGTATATGTGCCTTGCGAAAAGTGTAATGGCAAACGGTATAACAGGGAAACACTGGAGATCAGGTATAAAGGAAAATCGATTAGTGATATACTGGATATGACCGTTGATGAAGCCGTTGATTTTTTTCAGAACATTCACTTTTTATACCGTAAAATAAAGGTGTTGCAGGATGTGGGCCTTGGCTATATTACCTTAGGACAATCGGCTGTAACCCTGAGCGGCGGAGAAGCCCAGCGGGTAAAACTGGCAACTGAACTTGGTAAAAAAGACACCGGTAAAACCTTTTACATTCTGGATGAACCTACAACAGGATTGCACTTCCAGGATATACAACACTTGCTGGACGTTTTAAACAAATTGGTGGATAGAGGAAACACAGTTTTGGTGATTGAACACAACCTTGATGTTATAAAAGTTGCGGATCATATTATTGACCTTGGACCCGAAGGCGGCGATGGAGGCGGAAAAATTTTATTTGAAGGAACACCCGAAAACCTTGTGAAAGTAAAAGGAAGCCACACCGGTAAATACCTGGCACTGGAATTAAAATAATAAACTTGTTATAGAAAGAAGGAGTTGTAAATAATAGATATTACAGCTCATTTTTTTACTACCGATAAAGTGATTGCGACGCAACGGTGATGCTATGTAAAACTTATGCCGGTATAAAAAAAATCCCTTTTATTCGGGTTGCCTGATCATATGTATGTGATCAATTCCATCTTCATCATACACTTCGCCGGTTTGTACAAAACCGAACGATTCGTAAAATTTTAAAAGGTATAACTGGGCACCAATTTTTATAGGTTGTTTATCAAATAATGCATCGCAAACGTCAATTGATTTTTGCATTAATGCTTTGCCTGCTCCGGTTTTGCGGTATTTGGGCGATGTTACTACACGGCCAATAGAATTATAAGGAAACGCGATGCCACGGGGCACAATTCGTGTATAAGCAGCCAGGTCGTCACCTATCCATCCCATTAAATGATAGCTGTCCGCATCTTTATCATCCGCATCCTGGAAAACACAATTTTGCTCTACAACAAATACCTCGTTACGCAACCGCAGGATGGCATACAATTCTTTACTGCTTAAAGCCTCAAAGGTTTTTAATTGCCACAAAGGGGCCATCGTTATTGCACGTTTTGTTGAATAAAAGTAATGGCTTTACTGTAAGTATCCAGCAGGTTATTGCCAACCCAACCGTGACCTTCACCGACATAGGTTATCATTTCAACTTTTACATTAGCGGCCTGCAATTTTGCTTTTAAAGCCAAAGACTGAGTGATGGGATTAACGATGTCAACATCGCCATGAAAAATTTGGGTAGGTACACTTTGCGCAGTTACAAAATTAACTGGACTAGCCTGTTGATAAAGATTGATATTAATATCAGGCGTGGTGCCAAGAAAATTTATTAACAAGGGCTGGCTGGCAGCCGGTATCGGATGGTTGTAAAAAAGTGTCACCAAATCAGTAGGACCAAACAAATCAACAACAGCTTTAATTTTTCCTTCGGTATTAAATTTATAAGCCTGTAATAAAGCTAGATGGGCACCTGCACTGGCGCCTACCAAACCAATTTTACCGGCATTTACTTTATACTCCTCTGATTTATTTTTTATATAATCCAGGGCTAATTGTATATCCTCCATTTGTACCGGGTACCTGTTGTTTCCACCGGCAGCTAAACGGTAGTTAATATTAAAAAAAGCATAATCGGGTAACCTGGTTTTAATAGCATTAATAGCTTCCGAAAATTCGTCTTTATCGCCGCTGGTCCAACTGCCACCATGAATAAATACCAGTGTTTTGGTTTGGGTACTGGTACGCGAGGCTGGAAGGTATACGTCCATTTTTTGGGCGGCGTCGCTTCCATACGCAACATCTTTTGTGGTTTTAGCAGCAACGCCGGTATCAGTGGTATCCAGTTCTTTATTACAAGCGATAAAACCTGTAACCAGTAATAAAGAAAACAATAAGGGCTTTATAAAGTGCTTCATGAAATAAATTTTATAATAAAAAAATGCACAACTTATTTTTAGCGGCAGTATTAACATATTTATAGTTTACCACCTTTACCTGCCCACAGCAGGTATAACAGGCAGGCTTTCGTTTCCATCGGGCGAAACTGCCTGCACAGCAAAGAAATAATTATCTTTTGAATAAGGCAAGCGCATTTCTGTATCGGTGGTAAAAATCTTTTTTTGCCAAACCGGGCTGGTGGTTTCACGCATTAATAAATAATACCCTTTAATTTTTCCGGTGGCGGAGGGTTGCCATGTTATATAAGTCAGGTTCGACAAACGCCTTACTTCAATTTTTACCGAGTCGGGCACAGCAGGCGACTTAGCCAGGTTGGCCAGGTTCGCTAAATTCATGGCTGTATTTTTTCTTAGAAATTCAAAATCCATAAACTCCGGTAAGTCGCCCATCTGTATGCCATTTTCCATGCGCACATTCTGGTGCTGGTGATAATAATTTTCATTCATTTCGGTAAAGCGTACGGCTGCATAATCTTTTTCAACAAACGGGGTATGATCGCCACCGCGTAAAAAGCGGTCGTTTCTGTAAATCATAACTACCTGTAAATTTTCAACATAACGCTCTCCCACTTCCTTTACATAGCGAGCCAGTTGACGGGCTTTACCATCATTCTCCAAACCTAATTGTCGTATGGTTAAAGCTTTTCTTCCAGTGTCCGATATTGCAAAAGCTTCACTAAACACCCTTATTTTAGTATTCTCCACAATATTGGTTTCGCTGCTATTGTTACTGCCCATAATATCGTTGTTGAGCACCGCTTCAATATTCCAGTTGGCTTTACGTGCTTTATTTGCCAGGTAACCGGCACCTAACAATCCCTGCTCCTCACCACTTACGGCAACAAATATGATGGTAGCCGGAAAAGATTGCCTGCTCATAATACGCGCACATTCAATAACTGCCGATACCCCGCTGGCATCATCGTTTGCTCCGGGGGCATCGCCAATACTATCGGTTGGTGAGCTACGCATGTTATCCAGGTGACCGCTGATAATAAAAATCCGGTTATCATTAGGATCGGTTCCTTTTAGTGTGGCCATTACATTTCCCAGGTTAATGGGTCTGTTAACACGGCGACCATCTGCTTTATAGGTAGTGGTATCAACAAAAGCAGTTAACCGGCCATTGGATTGCTTTGCAAACGCATTAAATTTTGAAAGCACCCAGGTACGCGCTGCGCCAATGCCACGGTTTTTATCGGTTGTTGAGCTTAAGGTATTACGGGTTCCAAAACTCACCATTTTGTATATATAAGCCTTCAGCGAATCCGCCGATACTTCTTTAACCATTTGCTCAATTGCAGGATCACGATGAATAATGGTTTGTGCCCGGGCATCTGCAATAATTACACAAACAAATAGTAAGGCTGTTATTCTTTTAATCATGTTATTAATTTGAACTAAAACTACAGGATAATGCTTATTAAAAATAAGGATGTAATCTAAATAAACATCCCGTACTGCAACAGTTTGAAGGTTTATAAAAAATATGTGGAGCCAGGGTTTCGGGTATCTATGAAGCTTTTGTTGCGTCGCACTCTTGTACTATATGAACTATAAGCAACATACAAAGAAATGTAGGGATACAAAAAAGCCACCTTTCGGCGGCTTTTAAAGCTGTGGAGAATAGCGGGGTCGAACCGCTGACCTCTTGCATGCCATGCAAGCGCTCTACCAACTGAGCTAATTCCCCGGTAAATAATTCGGTGGGCTGCAAATGTAGCCGTTGAAGCGATGTGGACAAAATGTTTTTTTTTGATTAGGAAAATCTCCGACTGGTTAATAAAAATTTTCAGGAATTTACAGTTAGCTGCTGCAAAAAGTAATGCCGTACAAGTGTGCGAACCGCCAGTGGTCGGTCAGGCTGTAAGTAAAGAATCAACAATGTGCTACTGCCTGGTCCTAAAAATGAAAATTAAGCTTAGCCATTATCTTTAAAGCCGGGGTACAAAGTCATACCTCCATCAACAAACAAGGTGGTTCCCACTACATAATCACTATCATCGCTGGCAAGCCAAACCGCGGCTTTACCAATATCTTCTACCACGCCCACCCTACCGTAGGGTATTAATTTTAAAAGTTTGTTCTCTGCTTCGTTGGTGTGCCAGGCCTCGGTATTAATAGGTGTTTTTATGGCCCCCGGTGCAATGCTGTTGATCCTTATTTTTTGCGGTGCATATTGCTGGGCTATCGACTGCATAAACAAATCCACTCCGCCCTTGCTGGCGGCATAGTTGGCATGCCCCGCCCAGGGTATCACCTGGTGCACACTGCTCATACAAATAATTTTTCCGGCCGCCTGCGATTTTTCGGGCTGCACCCCACGGCGCAAAAATTCCCTTACAGCCGCCCTTGAACAAAGAAACTGGCCTGTTAAGTTTACATCAATTACTTTTTGCCATTGTTGCAGGGTCATATCAACCAGCGAGGCATCCTGCTGAATTCCTGCATTATTTACCAGTATATCTACTGTTCCATACTGCTCAATAACAGCGCTGAACATTTTTTCAACCTGCTCTTCATTACTCACATCACACTGAAAAATCATTCCTATCCCACTATCCTTTTCTATTACGCTTAAAACTTCCAGCGCAGCATTTTTTGTGCGGTCAGAAGAATGATTTACCACAACAGTGGCCCCGGCTGCTGCCATTGCTTTAGCCACGCCTGTACCTATACCACTACTGCCGCCTGTAATAATGGCTACCTGGTTTAGTAATTTTTTTTCGGTCATGTGCTTTTTTTAAATTCCTACTTAAATCGTGCCCCATCGTAATTAATAATGTCCCCGAATAAATGGTTTTATTTCATGGTCGTATAAATTTCGCAGGTTTGTATGTACCTCGCCAGGTAATGGCTCCAAACCTGATGCTGCAACATTACCTTTAACCTGCGCAACTTTTGAAGCCCCTGGTATTACAGTGGTCACCTCGGGATGATCCAGTATCCAACGTATAGCCCACGAAGCCATCCGGTCATCGGGCAACATCTTGCCTATTTGCTTCGACACCTTTACTCCTTTTTTAAAATTGATTCCTGAAAAAGTTTCGCCGGCATTAAACGCCTGGCCATCCGCATTAAAATTGCGGTGATCGTTTTCAGCAAAAGAGGTGTCTTCGTTAAACTTACCTGTAAGCAAACCACTGGCAAGAGGTACCCTTATAATTAAAGCAACGTTTTTTTCTTTTGCTTTTGCAAAAATTTCGTCGGCCACATGCTGCCTGAATAAGTTAAAAATAATTTGCAGCGAGGCCAAACCATCCTGTTCCAGACAAAGCAATGCTTCTTCGCTGGTTTCTACACTTACGCCCCAATGCTTTACCAGCTTTTCGTTTTGTAATTTTCGCAGGTGGTTAAATACAGTTCCTTCTTTTAAAAATTCGGTTGGTATACAATGCAACTGTTCTAAAAACAACTCGTTTAATTGTAAGTTTTTAAGCGACAGCTCCATGCTTTTCCTGATGGCAGCATAAGTAAGGTTTTCTTTAAAACTTCCTGGTTGGTCATGCCTGCGGCCCAGTTTAGTAGCAACGAATACATCCTTATCAAGGGTCTTCAAAAATTTCCCTATAATTTTTTCACTGATACCCATGCCATATACATCGGCGGTATCTATAAAGTTGCCTCCATTATCTACAAATGCCTGTAGTATGGCAAAGGCCTCCTCTTCATTAACAGTACCCCAATCGGCACTGCCCAATTGCCAGGTGCCCAGGCCCACTTCTGAAACCCTGGTTCCTTTATACGATCGGAAATTCATGTTATTGATTTTTAATAAAAGTATAATAGAAGCTAACCAGCTTGAAACCCACACAAATGATTGTAGAAAATATAATGCCGACACCAAGGTTAGAATACGATAGAATTTGTTGTTGCAACAAATAAATAAAAATTTAGGTAGGAGTAAAAACTGAAAGCAGTAGGTATATCACCTCAATAGATCTCATACTAATTTATTTTTTATCGATTGGAGTTTCTGCCTCGTACCGCGCTAATTCTCCTTCGTCCAAATCATGAGTGGGTCCGGGATCTTTAAAATCAGGATCTTCTTCTATATCGTGTTCGGCCTGCTTGTAAGCCTCCGTAACTTTTTCATCCTTTTTAATGGGCTGGACGGCTTTATTTACTCCTGGAACAGAATGATTATTATGTGAATCGGGTTTGTTATCATTTCCTTTTTGCATGCGATATGTTTTAAGTGATTGAAAACAAGTACGTAAATTTAAGTTATTGTGCCGACGTTGAAAAAAAGCCTTT
>JBBSJX010000085.1:0-12694 GCA_038256825.1 Chitinophagales bacterium | reverse complement strand
ATTGTTGATGTAATATATATTTACCCCTCAATTAAACAACCCGAGTAATGCTAAACCGTCGACACTATTAAAATTTATCAACATTAGTATTAGGTGGCTTATATACCAATAATTTGTTTGCTCCAAACGGCAAAGGGTTTCGCCCCATTGTAATTTCTACCTGGGATGCGGGTATAGCTGCAAATAATGCTGCCTGGCAGGTTTTGCGCAATAAAGGAAGGGCATTAGATGCAGTTGAAAAAGGGGTGAATGTTACAGAAGCCTCTATTAATTGTTGCGTAGGTCTTGGCGCTAACCCCGATCGTGATGGGTTTGTTACCCTGGATGCGAGCATTATGGACGAAAATGGAAACTGTGGAAGTGTTGCAGCTTTGGAAAGAATTAAACATCCTATTTCGGTTGCACGCAAAGTAATGGAGAATACACCCCATGTTTTATTGGTGGGAGAAGGGGCGCAGCAATTTGCGGTAAGTGAAGGTTTTAAACTTGAAGAGCAAAAGCTTTCGAAAGATGCGGAAAGAGCTTATGAAAACTGGCTTAAAAAAGCAGAATATAAACCAATAATTAATGTAGAGAAAGGACACGGACCTTTTGCCCCCACGCATTTACCCGATGGCAGTTTGAACCATGATACTATCGGAATGATTGCACTGGATGCGGCGGGTAATTTAAGCGGCAGTTGCACCACCAGTGGAATGGGCTTTAAAATGCGTGGCCGCATTGGCGACTCCCCTATTATTGGCGCAGGTTTGTATGTTGATAATGAAATTGGCGCTGCCACTGCAACCGGCCAGGGCGAAGAGGTAATTAAAATATGTGGAACCCATTTGGTGGTTGAATTAATGCGGCAGGGCAATTCGCCCATGGAAGCCTGCAAAAAAGCGGTGGAACGTATAGTTAAACGCGATGCTAAAAAAG
This sequence comes from Chitinophagales bacterium, assembly GCA_038256825.1. Classification (GTDB taxonomy): domain Bacteria; phylum Bacteroidota; class Bacteroidia; order Chitinophagales; family Chitinophagaceae; genus Segetibacter. The sequence goes on along the minus strand of JBBSJX010000085.1, from coordinate 11,776 downwards.
CAAAGGAGACCCAGGTAGGTTTTATCGCCATAAATAAAAAGGGTGAATACGGTGGATATTGCCTGCAAAAGGGTTTTAATTATGCAGTTTGTTATGCTGATGATAAAAACTTCATGGTAGATGCTAAAAGTTATTTTTAGTATCATCTTCAATAAGATAAAGAAGAATTTAGAGATGGTTGTTGGACTTTGTTCAATAACCATTTTAGTATAATAGTCATCCAACTTTGGGTAAAGCAAAGCAATCAATAAAAAATACAATGAAATATACTTTAGAGATCGCCACGTTTAATTTTCAATCAGGGTTGCTTGCTGCACAAGCCGGCGCCGACAGGATTGAGGTATGTGATAATATGGCGGAAGGTGGAACCAGTCCTTCGTATGGAACTATTAAATTATTAAAGGAGCATATAAGCATTCCGGTTTTTGCAATGATCAGGGCCCGTGGGGGTGATTTTTTATACAATGAAGTTGAATTTGCCGCCATGTTAAAAGACCTGCAGTTGTACAAAGAATTGGGTTGTGAAGGCATTGTTTTTGGGTTTTTAAATAGCGATGGTACAATTAATAAAAAAATGACCCGGCGTTTTGTTGAAGCGGCTTACCCAATGGAAGTCACTTTTCATCGTGCGTTCGACCGTTCTGTGGATCCTTTGCAGGCGCTGGAAGATATTATTGAATGTGGATGCCAGCGTATATTAACTAGTGGACAAAAGCCATTTGCCCAGGATGGTATTGGGTTATTAAAACAACTGGTTGACCAGGCAGGAGAGCGAATAATCATTCTTCCCGGTTGCGGTGTGTTGAGTAATAATATAAAACTGCTTGCAGAGCAGACAGGTGCAGTAGAACTTCACTCATCGGCTAAAATTTTAAATCCTTCTTCTATGAAATTTATAAACCCATTAATGAACGAGATATTAGACACGGTTAGTGTAGATGTGGAAGACATAAAAAAGATGAAGAATGAATTGGGGAAACTTGCATAATCCCGGGCAGATGTTATGGATGATAATCAATGGGAATTAAATCACCTACTTGTTCATGCAATGCACCTTCAATAAAAAGATTTTCAGTTTCAAAATACAAACCATTTTTCTCTACTAAAACCCCGGCGGGGGTCAGGTACAAAATGGATCTATGTTCCTTTCGGTTAATATTGGCAATAGAATTTATATAAGGGTTAGCGGTTTTAAACGCTACAAGTATTGGATTACGAGAGGAAAATAGAATGTTATGATTAGCTTCATTTCTACTGAGATATTGTGCCGCAGTCAACTCCTCATTTTGATAATAATCAACAAACTCTTTTTCCTTTTGGTTTATAATTATTTTACCCGACCTGATTTTATTTTTCAATTTTAAACCATCTTTAAAACCTTCCTCATCTTCGCTTACCCTGGTAACCAATCTAAGTTTAAAACCCTCTTTCTCCGTGGTATTTAAATAAAGTGACCTCATAAAATGCATTAGAGAACCATCATAAGTAATCATTCTTCTTTCGGCCCATTTTTTCTCTATAAAAGGTTTTTGTGTATTCAGTTCCTTAAAAAAGCAATAGCCCTGAACATCAGCAAAACCACTGTTTATATTTAGTATAAAAGTTTCTAATTGGTAATTAATAAAGTAACCCAGGCCATCGTTTATAATATTTAGCATATCTACTGCCGTTACTGTAAAAAGGCCGGTGGTATCATTAAATTGATAACGGAGAACATCTGGATTTAATATTTGAGTTTCCGCAGCATTAAAGGATTTACCTATAAAATATTCAATAAATAACTGCTCCTGTTGTGTATTTACAATACTATCCGTTTTTAAGGGGTCTTTTTTAATTTCAACCATTTCGAACCGGATGTTAATTGCAGGTTTATCAGCGGAAATTTTATATACCAATGTATGAAAGCCGGGATAATAAACCACTAATTCAACACCTGAATCTTTTACATTGCTTAATTGAAAACTGCCCGAATCGTTTGTTAAGGTAAATAAGGTAGTTCTGTTTATAAAAACCTTTGCGCCCACAACAGGAGTTGATGACGAAGCATTAACAACACTACCATTTATTATAATATTTAGGGCCAGTAATTTTATAGGCAGCAGCAAAATCCATAAAAGGTAAAATCGTTTCATAAGGTTGTAAATTAATACAACAACCTCACTTTAATGGTATCCTTTACTTCCTTTAATAATTGCACAGCCTTACCCGATATTTTTTTGTCAACATCTAAAACAACATAACCAATATCATCGTTGGTTTTTAGGTATTGGGCTACAATGTTTATGTTGTTTAACGATAAGGCCGTATTAATGGCGCTCAATACACCCGGTACGTTTTTGTGTACATGTAAAATACGGTGGGTGCCTTCCTGTGGGGGAAGGTTTAACGCTGGAATAGTATGCGAACCGTAGGATATTCCTCTTTCCAGGTAATGAAACAATTTATTACTAACATCATCACCAATATTTTGCTGTGCTTCCTCAGTGCTGCCACCTATATGTGGAGTAAGCAAAACATTCGGTAAATCTTTTAATGGGGTATCAAAAAGATCACCATTTTTTTCGGGCTCCACCGGAAAAACATCAATAGCTGCTCCGCCTAAATGGCCCTCTTTAATAAATTTACTTAAAGCAACCAGGTCCACCACTTCTCCCCTTGCGTAGTTAATAAGTATCGATCCTTTTTTAAACTGCTTTAAAACATTTTTGTTAATCAGGTTTTTAGTACCGGCATTATCAGGAACATGAAGCGATACAATATCGGCCTCCGCAACAACCTCTTTTAATGTTTTTCTGTCCGACGCATTTCCTAAAGGCATTTTGGTTTCAATATCATAAAAAATCACCTTCATGCCCAGGGCTTCAGCCAAAATACTTAATTGGCTTCCAATATTGCCATAACCAATTATGCCTAAAGTTTTTCCACGCAGTTCGTAACTTCCTTTGGCATCCTTATTCCAAAAGCCCTGGTGGGCAGCCTTGTTTTTATCGGGAATTCTACGTATCAACATAATTGAAGCACCAATAACCAGCTCAGCTACACTACGGGTGTTGCTATAGGGTGCATTAAAAACAGCGATCCCTTTTTTTGTGGCTTCTTTTAAATTAACCTGGTTTACCCCAATGCAAAAACAACCAATTGCCTGTAATTTGGTTGCTGCTTCTAAAACTTTTGCAGTAATCTGGGTTTTCGACCTGATACCTAATAAATGCACATCCTTTATCGCCTTTATCAATTCCTCTTCACTTAATGCTCCCAATAGTTTTTTAGCATTCACATACCCATTCTCCTTAAACCGGCTAATGGCCTTTTCACTTATATTTTCTAAAAAAAGTATATTAATTTTCTCCTTAGGATAACTCGTCACTTTCTGATCCATAGATTACAATTTTTTTGAGTGGCGCGAAAATACGGTTTAAACTTAAATATTACTTACTGTTTTAAACAACAATCTAAAATATATGCTGCCAATTACCCGCTTTTGTTAGATTTTATTTAATGAACCCTTAAAATAAAAATATTATTATATTATTTAATTTATGGACCCGGCTGTAGTAACTTCGTTCAAGCTTTCGTTGCGTCGCACACTTGTACAGTATATCAAAATTTATCTTTGCTTATTTTTAATATCAAGAATTGTAACTAAATTCCCATTAATTTTCCGGTTATTTATTGTTCCCTATACAACTCCTATATTATGAATACCTTAAAAAAAACACTCCCATTCCGTATACTCATTGCCGACGATGATGAGGATGATATTCAATTAACGCGTGATTGTTTTTTGGAAAATAAATTGCCCGTTGCTATACAGGATGTGGGTGATGGGCAACATTTAATGGATTTATTAAAAAGAAAAAATAAATACAATATCATAGAAGAGTTACCCAACCTGATCATCTGTGATTTAAATATGCCTCGTAAAGATGGCTTTACGGTTTTAGAAGAATTAAAATCAGATATTGAATTCTGCAAGATCCCTGTAATCATTTTTACCACTTCCATTTCAACCAAAGATGTTAAGAAAGCATACGAATTGGGCGCCAATTGTTTTGTTTCCAAACCCAGCTCGGTAAAAGAATGGTGTGAAAAGATGGACCAGATAGGTAAATTTTGGATTGAATGCGTAAATGTTACTTACTAAAGCAGTGGGTTATATTTCTAACTTAATGACAGCTAAACAGTTGTCATTTTTATGTACTTAATGTTAATAAGTTCTTTCAATTTTCAGGTATGTAAAAAGTTATTCAGGTAAGCAAAACAAATCATAATTCATTGTTTTAATGCGTATATGGAAAATCTGTTTCCATTACATTTGTCGCTTTAAAATGTATTATAATTTGAAAGCTATCCTATATATTCTCTCAGTGGTTTTAATGTTTTCCTGTAAAGAAGCAAACCTTCAAAAAGATAAAAAGAAAGAGAAACCTGAACCTGAAATATTTAGTAAGTTAAGCCCTGCTGAAAAACAAGCTTACCAACTCCGCTTAAATAAAATGTACGATTCCTTATTGGTACGGCGGGCCTTTAACGGTGGTATAATCATAGCAAAAAACGGGGAAGTTTTACTGGAGGATTACCGGGGCTATTCAGATTTCTCAACTAAGGATACCATTACGCCAAATACCTCTTTTCATTTAGCCTCTATTTCAAAAACCTTTACGGGTGTGGCCGTTATGAAGTTGGTAGAAGAGAATAAATTAAACCTGGCAGATACCATTCAAAAATTCTTTCCTTTATTTCCCTACCATAACATAACTGTAAAAAACCTGCTTACCCATAGAAGCGGCTTATCGAATTACGCCTATTTTATGACCAAGGATACTATGTTTAGAAGAAGGAAGGCAACCAACCAGGATATGCTGGATTATATGATTGCCAATAAACCCACACCCTATGGTTATCCCGATCGGGGTTTCAATTATTGCAACACCAATTATGCGCTGCTTGCACTTATTGTTGAAAAAGTTACCGGCCAGTCGTTCCCCGATTATATGAAGAGCACCATATTTGGGCCACTTGATATGAACAACACTTTTATATTTTCTATAGAGGATATTGAAAATTACCATCCCAGTTACCTGGCAAATAATCGCCCGGTACCTATAGAAAGTATGGATTGTATTTACGGAGATAAAAATGTTTACAGCACTCCCCGCGATATGTTAAAGTGGGATAAGGCTATGTATGCCAACACTATCATAAGTGGTGCATCCTACGAAGAAGCCACTACACCTTACAGCAATGAGCGACCTTCAAAACACAATTATGGAATGGGATGGCGCTTAATGATGTTGCCTGACAATAAGATTGTATACCATAATGGCTGGTGGCATGGAAACAATACCTCTTTTACCCGTTTTATAAAAGACTCTGCAACGGTCATTATAATTGGTAATCGGTACAACCGTAACATTTATTCGGGAATGAAATTTGGAACAGCATTCACCGGTAGTATTGATACTTCAAAGCAATTAGAATAAAAGCCCACTTTTTAAATCTTCTCTTTTGGATTAACGCTCATGTTTTTTATTTGTTGCATTAATTTACTGGTGTACAAGTGTGCGACGCAACGGACGATGCCCAGGGATATGTGGCTTGCTTCACAAAAAATTTTTTCTAAAAACGCTGGGATACTGGCACCTTTTTAAAGAGTGAAATTGGAGCGCATTTGGTTTTGAGTATTTACAATCCTTTATACTGCTTTTACTTAACTTGCCCTGCTAAAATAAGCAATAGCATGACTAAAATTCCCCTTTTAATACTCTTTTCATTTATGATATTTTCAGCAAAAGCGCAGCAAATGCTAACGCCCGAAACCATGTGGAAACTGGGTCGCGTTTCAGGCATAGGCATTTCGGATGATAAGAAGAGTGTACTTTATACCGTTTCAACTCCAGACATAGAGGAAAATAAACTGAACAAAAAAACGTATTCAATACCTGTAGAGGGTGGAAAAGCAACTTTAGTTACAAATGCAGATGCGTTAATGAAAGGCAGCCATATTTCTCCTGATGGCAAATACATGTTAAAAACGGCAGAGGTAAAAATGCGCAATGTTTTTGGAAAAGATTTTTATCCTGAACTGGACAAATCAAATGTGCATATTTATGATGGGCTTAATTACAGGCATTGGGATGAGTGGGAAGACGGCGCTTTCAGCCATGTGTTTATACACCCCATTGTAAACGGCAAACCGGGCGAAGGAAAAGATATTATGAGTGGGCAACCGTACGATTGTCCGCAAAAACCTTTTGGTGGCAGCGAAGATTATATATGGAGCCCCGATGGTAAGTATGTTATTTATGTTACCAAGCCTAAAGTTGGAACAGCCTATGCCGTAAGCACCAATACCGATATTTTTCAGTACGAAGTAGCTACCGGAAAAATTACCAACCTGAGCGATGGCATGATGGGTTATGATGTAAACCCTGCATTTTCCGCAAAAGGTAACCTGGCCTGGCTTTCAATGGAGCGTGAAGGATACGAAGCCGATAAGCAGGATATTGTTATTAAAAACGGCAATGACATTGTGAATGTTACAAAGAGCTGGGATGGTAGTGTAAGTGCTTTCAAATGGAGTAATGATGGAAGCAAAATTTATTTTGAAGCGCCTGTTGATGGCACCCTCCAGTTTTTTGAAATTTTAGTTCCCTTATCAAATATGCAACCGGTAGTTAAGCAAATTACCAGCGGAATGTTTGATGTTAATGCACTAGTTGGCCAGGTGGGCAATAATTTTATTGTTAGCCGAACCGATATGAACCATGCTGCAGAGTTATACACGGTAAATCTTTCAACAGGAATGATGAAGCAATTAACCCATGTTAATGATGATGCCTACAAGAACATAGCAATGAGTAAAGTGGAGCAACGCAGGGTTACCACTACCGATGGAAAACAAATGTTGGTGTATGTTATCTATCCGCCCAACTTTGATTCTTCAAAAAAATACCCGAGTTTATTGTATTGCCAGGGCGGACCACAAAGCCCGCTAACACAGAGTTACAGTTTTCGATGGAACTTCTCATTAATGTCGGCAGGCGGTTATATAGTGGTGGCGCCCAACCGTCGTGGAATGTATGGTCATGGTCGCGAATGGAATGAACAAATTAGTAAAGACTGGGGTGGACAAGTTATGAAAGATTACCTGAGCGCCATTGACGATGTGAGCAAGGAAAATTATATTGACAAAAGCAGGATTGGTTGTGTAGGCGCCAGCTTTGGTGGCTATTCAGCATTTTGGCTGGCAGGCAACCACGACAATCGTTTTAAAACTTTTATATCGCACGATGGTATTTTTGACAACCGCAGTATGTACGGTACTACCGAAGAATTGTTTTTTGAAAATTGGGAAAAAGGCGGTCCTTACTGGGAAAAAAATAACAAACAAATACAAAAAAGTTTCAACGAGTTCTCCCCTTCTACCTATGTTGAAAAATGGAACAAACCCATTTTAATTATACAAGGTGGAAAGGATTATCGCGTACCCATTGGCCAGGGATTGCAGGCGTTCCAGGCAGCCCAATTGCTGGGACTTAAAAGTAAGTTGCTGTATTTTCCCGAAGAAAATCATTGGGTACTAAAACCACAAAATGCCCTGGTTTGGCAACGTGAGTTTTATAAGTGGTTAAAAGAAACGCTTTAATAAAATATCAACTAATAAAAAAGTCATCCTTTGTGGTGACTTTTTTTGTTGAGTTGATATTTTTGTTACCATGGTTTAGTAATACTATTAAGCTTTACTTGCGTCGCACTCTTGTACTTTTATTTCCTAACGCTGCAGGTACAGAAGTAAGCAGTAGCACAAGTGAGTGAAACGCCAGCAGTCAATCAGGCTACAACAATGTTGAAAAGAAATACTGAAGCGGGTATCCTAATAAAAATTAATAAAGATAATTGAGGTCTTCGCTTTTACATAGTTAATTTTAAACCCTGCTTATATACCGTGTAGCTTTTAAAGTATTTTTATAATTTTAGAAAAATGCAAATTACTTATACCGATATATTTCGTTTCAGCATAAAAATGGAACCCTTTGTTATAGCTACAGGCACCATGCATTTTGCGCAAAATGTTTTAATTCGTATTTACACATCGGGCAAACATTATGGCATTGGCGAATGTTCAGCCTTCCCTATGATAGTTGGCGAAACACAGGATACCTGTTTTGCTATGGCAAAAGATTTTGCACGGATTATTAAAGGAAAAGACCCGTTGGATATAACAGCAAGGCTACAGGATTTAGATTCGTATGCTGCCCATAATTCAACCATCAAAAGTGCTTTTGATATGGCTTTGCACGACCTGGCAGCTAAAGTGGCAAACAAGCCATTGTATAAATTTCTTGGAGGTACAAAACGGCCCATTGAAACTGATATGACTATTGGTATTGGTACACCCGAAGACATGGCTGCACGGGCGGTAACTTTTGAACAACAAGGGGCAACCGTATTAAAAATTAAACTCGGAAAACATATAACAAACGACCTGGATCGTATAAGGGAAATAAGGAGGGCTGTTGACCCAACAATGAAAATAAGAATTGATGCCAACCAGGGATGGAATTTTGAAGATGCTTTACATGCCTTAAACGAAATGGCCCCACTGAATATTGAATTTTGTGAACAGCCCATGCGAACCTGGTACGACGATCGGTTACCGGAATTAAAAACTAAATCTCCCATTAAAATTATGGCCGACGAAAGTTGTTACAACCACCATGATGCACGACGGTTGATTAACTCCAATTCGTGTGACATGATTAATATAAAATTTGCAAAATCAGGCGGACTGGCAGAGGCTAAACGCATTCATGATGTTGCACAAAGCAATAATATTCCGTGTATGATTGGCAGCATGCTGGAGAGCAGGCTGGCACTAACGGCCAATGTACATTTTGCCTATGCCAGTCCAAATATTAGTTATTTTGATTTGGATACCTGCTTGCTTGGCCAACTGGAAGATCCTGTAACTGGTGGTGTTAGTTATGATGGGTTCTTTTTAAATATACCAGATACACCAGGAATTGGTGCGGACGTTGATCCTCATTTTTTAGAAAAATGCGAAAGCATCCGGGTTTGATGAGTGAAGAATTTTAAAACAGATCTTTCCTACATTTATCAATCCCTGTAATTTAATGCTGGTTTTCTATCTCCTAAAAGTGATTTGTATTCGTAATCCCCTTTGGTTTGCTTAAATTCTTCTTTTGCTTTAAGTATAAGATGGGGGTTTAAAAATAAATCGATGGCAGTAAAGGCGATGGTTTTTGCTGCTACCATCATACCTTTTATTCCAATATCGGTTGCTCCGCAAGCTACAGCCTGCCAACTGTGCGCCGATGTTCCGGGCACCCATGTTGCCGTTTCAACTCCAACGGTGGGCACAACATAACTCACGTCACCAACATCGGTACTCCATAAATCCTTTTTAATATGCAGAGGTTTTACAATAGCTGCAGTATCAATAGATGGTTTAGTAAATGTAAAACTGCTTTGTAATTTTTTTGCAAAGGCAATATCACTGGCCGAATAGGTTACCCCTCCCACTTTTTCAAGATTTTGTTGCATTGCATAAGCAAGCGTTTTATTAATCAGCAAATCGTGCACACCATGAATAACTTCATATTCCATCCGGGTTTCAGTTCCCAATGCGGCACCTTCGGCGGCTTTAACCACTCTTTTAAGTAAATTTTCCACTATTACTCTATCCGGGTTTCGTACATAATAAAATACCTCGGCAAAATCAGGAACAATGTTGGGTGCTTTGCCTCCATTGGTGATTATATAGTGAATACGGCTTTCCTGCGGTATATGTTCCCGCATCATGTTAACCATATAATCCATAGCCTCCACCGCATCCAATGAAGAGCGTCCCTTTTCAGGCGAAGCAGCGGCATGGGCAGCGGTACCATAAAACCTGAACTTGCCCGATGTGTTGGCAAGGGATGGTGTAAAAGTTACAATGTTTTCATCATTGGGGTGCCAGTGCAAGGCAACGTCAACATCTTTAAAATATCCTTCTCTAACAAGGTAAATTTTTCCTCCCCCACCTTCTTCGGCAGGGCATCCAAACACTTTTATGGTTCCTTTTAATTTGCCTTCTTCCATTAGTTTTTTAATGGCAATTGCTGCAGCTACTGATCCCGTTCCAAACAAATGATGTCCACATCCATGGCCGAAATTTTTTCCAGGTAATCCTACTTTTTCTGGTATACTATCCTGGGATAAACCGGGCAAGGCATCAAACTCCGCCAAAATACCTATTACCGGTTCACCACCCCCATAACTTGCTACAAACGCTGTAGGCATACCTGCTATACCTGCATCTATTTTAAATCCATTACCATGTAAAGTTTGTTGTAATAATTGTGAGCTTTTGGTTTCTTTAAATCCGCCTTCAGCATAGTTCCAGATATTTAAGGCAATGTTTTTATATTGTTCATAACCCGCCTGAATATTATTGGAAGCAATTATTTTTAAATCATTGCCAGGTTTGTTCACCTTTTTTTTCTGGGCATGAACGTGTATAGCTGTCAATAAAATTACCAGTGGTAGCAATTTTTTCATGAAAGAAATTTTAAAGTAAACACAGATGAATTTTAAACAGGCACTATGATTTTATAACAACAAAATCTTATCCCACACTTTGGTAAGCACGGGTATTCCCTGCTCCATATTTTTCCGCCTGTTGTTTAAAACCCTTTCGCCGGGGTAAGTAATTTTATTTGATGGATCTGCAATCACGGACTGGTGGTAATCTTCAATAATATTTTCAATGGTTTTGGTAATGATGGAATGGTTGCTGAGTTTAGAAATATCTATAGCAATAAACACCTGGCTGATATTGGTTTCAATTCCTGATTTGGTTATTTCGTAACCTGCAAAGCCACCCGATAATACCGCGGATAATACATCGAGTAAGAAAGACATTCCGGCGCCTTTCCAGTAACCAATGGGCAGTGCCCGGCGTGAATCTAAAACTTCAGTTGGATCTTTGGTTAATTCACCAGCTTTATTGTAACCGGCATTTACCGCCAGCTTTTCCTCCTTTAGTAATGCTAATTCCATTGCTCCAAACGAATATTGAGACATTGCCATGTCAAGCACAATGGCTTCATCTTTATATGGCAATGCCATTACAAATGGATTATTACCTAACCTTGAATCGATAGCACCCCAAGCCGGCATAACCCCAATGGTATTGGTTAAGCCGATAAAAACATAACCTGCTTTGGCTGCATGCCAACCATAAGTTCCGCCCCTAATCCAATGGTTGGTATTGGCTAATGCAACACAACCAATACCATGCTCAGCGGCTAACTTCATTGCTGATTCGGTTGCATGTATAGCGTTTAATGTTCCGGGACCTTTATTGCCGTTCCACTGCTCCAGGCCACCAAATTTGTGGTGAAGGGTAGGTACGGCATCGTGTTTTACGTGACCGTCTTTTACATACTGCACAAAAACGGGAAAGCGGTTTACTCCATGGGTGTAAATACCATCAATACTATTATCAGTAAAAATTTTTGCACATGCCTGTGCCCTATCAGGCGAAAACCCAGCCTGTAATAATATGGAGGTAAAACGCTCCAGCATTTGCTTGGGAGCAATGGTAATGGTAGAAGGATTGGGCATATACTTATTTTTATTTTTAGCGTCTTTAATATGAATGCAAATTGATGACCATTGCACAAAAAGTTGAATGGAGCGTCGCAACAATGGTGCCCCGAAGCTTATAAGCTTGCTCCATAAAAAATATTGCATTATAGTTCTATCT
>JBBSJX010000084.1:0-12704 GCA_038256825.1 Chitinophagales bacterium | reverse complement strand
CCTGAAATCATACCCCCATTGCGATATGCAATGTGCTTCATCCACTGCTATCAGGTTAATGGGCAACACCTCTAAAAACTCTTTAAACAATTGCGTTTCCAATCTTTCGGGCGAAACATATAAAAATTTAAAGTCGCCGTAGGCCGCGTTTTGAAGCGTTTGTTTTACCTCATGATAGGTCATTCCGCTGTGGATAGAAAGTGCCGGAATTTGGCGTTTTTTTAAATTCTCAACCTGGTCTTTCATCAACGCTATCAAAGGACTAATTACCAAACACAACCCTTCGTTAACCATTGCCGGAACCTGGAAGCAAATTGATTTTCCCCCGCCTGTAGGTAGCAGCGCCAATGTATCGTTGCCCTGCAAAACAGATTGTATAATTTCTTCCTGCAAAGGACGAAACGCATCATGGTTCCAGTATTTTTTTAAAATTTGTTGCGGGGTGGGCAATGGATAATTATTATGCGCTATTTACAAACTGTTTCAAATTTAGGGGCAAACCTGTGGCTTTAGTAAAATATATATTGTTGGAACAGGAGGTAGCTCTTTTAATTTTGCTTTTTCGTAGCCTGACCGACTACCGGCGGTTCCCTCTCTTGTACACCATAACTAAAAATGTGTGTGGTTCAGAATTTTGAATTTCATAAATAGAAAACAGCTATTTGCTCCAGAGGAGCACCCTGTTTGTAGTAAATCTGAATTTGAAGTTCTTTGGCTCCGTAGGTGCCGCCTATAATTGAGTAATCAGGAAGCACCTACGGAGCCTGGATAATCGTTTTTAAATGATTTCTATAAACAGGGTGCTCTTACAGAGCAAAAACAAAAAACCAAAAATGATGAGTACACATGGTAGCACTTGTACTCCATAACCATTTGCATCGTTTTGATAAATTAAATCCCTTAAAAAACGCTGAATGAAGTTTAAAAAGTACAAGTGAGTGACACAACGATGTTGATAACTGAACAAATGCCGGTAACAAAACAAAAAACTAATCCAGCTTTTTAAAGTTAAGCCACAACGAATTGCCTGCCAGTACTACGTCGCTCAAACCCATAACCAAGGCGCCGGCAGTAGGGGTGAGTAGGCCAACCGCAGCTATGGGAATGGCAATAATATTATACAAAAATGCCCAGAATAAATTGCTTTTCACAGTACCATAAGTGTGCTTACCCAGTTGCATTGCCATAGGTAATTTTCGCAAACCTGTGTTCATTAAAACCACTGAGGCACTTTTTATAGCAAGGTGCGACGCCATATTTAGCGAAACGCTAATGGTTGCGCGTGCCAAAGCAGGAGCATCATTTATGCCATCGCCTACCATAACGGTTGGTGCTATTTGTACCAGTTCGTCAATTTTATTAAGTTTTTGTTGGGGGCTTTGTTCGGCAAATACTTCATCAATACCCAGGTGGGTGGCTACCTGTTGGCTTTTAATAGTGCTATCACCGCTAAGCAAAATGGTTTTAATTCCCTGTTGTTTGCAATAGCTGATTACATCCATTGCTTCTGGCCTCACTTCATCAGCTATATCAATCCAACCTAAAATTTCGTTGTTTTTTTTGAGGTATAAATGATGGGCTGTATCGGTTAGCTGGTCATCAATTTTATGGGATCCCAGTAAATAAATGTTGCCGTTTTTATCTTCGCCCTTCATTCCAAAACCCTTAATCTCTTCCACTTTTTTCATTTTCAATGGTGTAGTTTTCCATGCCTCTGCAATACTTTTTGCAATGGGGTGGTTGCTGAACTTTTCGAGTGAAAAAACAATTTGTTTAAATTCAACAGGTGGTATAACATTGGAGTGAAAGGCTGATATTTTAAATTTGCCGTTGGTAAGCGTACCTGTTTTATCAAACACCATTTGTTTAATGGTTCTAAAAGCTTCCATGCTTTTTGTGTCGGTATATAGTATACCGTTTTTAGCTGCTCGACCCAGGCCAACGGCAATGGCTGCAGGTGTAGCAAGGCCCATAGCACAGGGGCAACTAATTACGAGTACAGCAATGGAGCGCATTAAACTTTCCTGAAAGGTATGGGCTGCAAAAAAATAATTGATGCCTAATGTTGCCAATGCAATGGCAATTACCAATGGCACAAAGATGCCGCTAATTTTATCGGCTAATTGTTGCATGGGTGGTTTGTGGGCCTGAGCCTGTTTCATCATATCGATGATCCCATTTAAAACCGTATCCTTTCCAACAGCATTTACGTAGGCTTTTATAGTTCCGTTCATTAAAATACTACCCCCAATCAGTGTATCGTTCTGATTTTTAAAAATCGGGGCACTTTCGCCGCTAATAATGGATTCGTTTACCTCAGCTTCGCCCGATAATATTTTGCAATCCATGGGTACCTGCTCCCCGGTTTTAATCAATACGAGATCGCCTACTTTTAACTGAATATTTTCTACCGGGAAAAGGTGTTCATTATGCTCATCATCATAAGCAATCATGTTGGCCATTACCTTTTCATTTTTTGTAAGGTCGTTAATGGCTTTTTGCGTTTTGGCTATGGATTTATCTTCGAGCCAGTTGCCAAAAAAAACAATGTTTAAAATGGAAGCGGCTGTCTCAAAAAATATTTTGCCGGGGTCGCCGGTTAAGGTGCCAATGAGGCTGTAAAAAAATGCTGCTGTAGCACCCAGGGCAATTAATACATTCATATTTGGAACGCCGCTGCGCAAACTTCTAATGGCGCTTTTACCAAAAAAGTCCATACCTACAACATAAACGGGTATACATAATAATAGTTGTAGCCAGGCATTGTGCAGAAAGTTAATACCCAAACTCATTCCTAAATGCCCGGCCATTAAAAGCAGGGTAAAGGGCAGGCAGAATAATGCCCTGTTTAAATTATTGCCAAACCATTTTTTCTTTTTTGGTTTTTCGGCAACCCCATCTTCTACTATGGTATAACCAAGTCCTTCAACTCTTTTCCTTGCGTTGGTAGTATCGCCATTAGTATTTTCGGTTTCAAACACCACTTCGCCCGATACTGCATTTACCGAAACTTTTTGCATTCCGGCCTTTTGCAATACTTTATTTACACTTAAAGCACAATTACTGCACGTCATGCCCTCAACTTTCCAATTTACTTTTTCCATCTTATAACTTAGGCGGTATCCTTTGCCACTTTTTATATTTTAATTGTATTTGCAAAAATACCATTGTCAAAAAGGATGTTGACCCGGTTACCCGTTTATCTTTAAAACCTTGTTGCATAACCAGCCAGATTTAACAATCGCAACATGATTAAGGTGCTTTAAATTCTAATATATATGTTTGCTGAATGGAATTAGTATTTACGCTTGATAGTATAAACAATGCAGCCAACACCCTTTGGGAAAAAGGCCAGGATAAAAAAGTGTGGGCATTTCATGGAGATATGGGATCGGGTAAAACTACGTTCATACATAGCCTGTGCGAAGCGTTGGGCGTTACCACTGCAATTGGTAGCCCTACTTATTCAATTATAAACGAGTATCAGAGCCCTGTGGCCGGTACTATTTATCATATGGACTGGTACAGGTTAAAAAATGAAGAGGAAGCGGTAAATGCAGGAGTAGAAGAGGCTGTGTATAGCAACAATTATTGTTTTGTAGAATGGCCCGATCGTGCGCCGGCACTACTGCCCGATGAAACTTTACACGTTAAGCTAACCACCTTATCTCCCTGTGAACGAAGTTTGAAAATTGAAGTGGCTTAACCTAAACCGCAATCAAAAAAAGCTGGTAACTTTCTAGCGCTTCATTCAATTTGCCGGATTCGTCATAGCTTTAATAATAGTAGTTAACAATTTCTTTTAACAAATTTCTTTTAAAAACCTAACTCCCGGTTCAATGGCATCATCAAAACCAATTGTCAATACTTCATTCAACTACGAAACCTTAGAGGAAACTTTAGACATTAAACCACGGGGTGCCAAATTACATATTGGTATTCCAAAAGAAACCGCCTTTCAGGAAAACCGGATTGCTTTAACCCCCGATAGTGTGGGTGTTTTAATTAGTAATGGTCACGATGTGGTAATGCAACACCTTGCCGGTGAAGGAAGTAAATATTCTGACCGGGATTATAGCGAAGCAGGTGCTAAAATTGTTTACGAAAAAGAGGAAGTTTATAAAGCGCCCATCCTGGTTAAAAGCGCCCCGGTTATTGAAGAGGATATTTCCCTGTTACAACCAAACCAAACCGTTATTTCACCCATACATATTTCAGCAATGAAAAGCGAGTTGCTTGAAAAAATGATGGCTAAAAGAATTACCGGATTAAGTTTTGAAAATTTAAAAGACGATAGCGGTACGTTCCCAATAGTACGCAGCATGAGCGAGATTGCAGGCGGCGCTATTATGTTGATTGCCAGCCAGTACTTAAGCAGTGCCAATAATGGTAAAGGGGTGTTATTAGGTGGCATAAGTGGTATACCGCCTACCAAGGTTATTATAATTGGTGCCGGGGTTGTGGGCGAATTTGCTACACGCACAGCGCTGGCATTGGGCGCTTCAGTTAAAGTTTTTGATAACAACGTGTATCGTTTAAAACGTTTGCAAAATAACCTGGGAGTTAGGGTTTGGACCAGCGTTATTGAACCTAAAATATTAGCCAAACAGTTAAAATCCTGCGAGGTAGCTGTGGGCGCCATGAGTAGCGAACTGGGCCGCACCCCATTGCTGGTAACCGAGCAAATGGTAGCCGGCATGCGGGCAGGCAGTGTAATTATTGATGTAAGTATAGATAGGGGCGGCTGCTTTGAGACAAGTAAAATCACCAGTCATCAAAAACCTACCTACGTAAAGCACGATGTAATCCATTATTGCGTGCCCAATATTGCCAGTGGCTTTGCCCGTACCGCCAGCCAGGCCATCAGTAATGTGTTAATGCCTTTACTTTTAAATATCAGCGAGGCCGGTGGTTTCGAAGAAATGGTTTGGCACAACTTCAATTTACGCCACGGAATATATCTGTACAAAGGCCACTTAACTAATTTTTACCTCAGTCAAAGGTTCGATTTAAAGTTTACCGATCTTAATTTGCTCATAGCCAGTAGGAGGTAGCGGGATGTGTGTGTTTTTTTTGGTTACCGGCATAGGTGCTTTTGGCAACTTTAGTTGCGTCGCACTCTTGTACTTTTTATACATTATGCAACACACCATTGGTTACTGTTTGTAGTCCATTATTGAAATCCTGTGGTCGCAAAACGAATACTCCGCAGGATCGTTGCTGCTAACGATTATGGTTTTGTAATTACAAAAAGTTTGTACCAGGTGGTTGTAAAGTTCGTAACCTGCTGCATCCAGGTTGGTACAAGGTTCATCTAGCAATAAAAGGGGAACATCCGAAAAAATAGCCTGGGCAAGTTTTAACCGCTGTTTCATTCCCGAAGAGTAATACCTTATCTGCTTATCTGCAGCTTTCTCCAACCCAATAAGATAAATGATTTCCTTAATGGAAGTGCCTGTCATTAATTGCTTAAACTGGTTATGAAACCGAAGAAATTCAAGAGCCGTCATTTCTTCAATAATATCAAGGTAGGGTGCTGCCAATGAAAAATATTGGAAGATAGATTCAGGTTCTTTTATATTTCCATCATCATACCATTCAATTTTTCCGGCATTAACTGCCATACTGCTACTTAACACCTGGAGTAAGGTACTTTTGCCGCTACCATTTGGACCAGTGATAGCATATTTATGTGCTGCTAAAAAATCGTACGAGAAACGCCGGAATATCCATTCCCTGTTAAACCTTTTGCCTGCATCAGAACATGTTATCCTCATCATTTAATTTTGAGGGACGACGAATAATGCCTGTTTTAGATTTTTTTACAAAACTAAGAATCAATTCCTTCTGCGGGCTCGGGTCAAAGGTTGCGTCAATTATTTCTAAAGCAGCCGAAGTCGTATTTTTTTCAACAAAAAGGCGGTGGTAAATATCTGAGATTTCAGAAATGGCTTCTTTTGTAAACCCACGGCGTTGAAGGCCAACTATGTTAATGCCCATATAACTTAAAGGCTCTCTTGCAGCTTTAATAAAAGGTGGAACATCTTTTCTTATTACAGTATGGCCGGCAATATAGGCGTGAGCGCCAATATGGGCAAACTGGTGTGCACCAGCCATTCCGCTTAAAATAGCGTAATCGTCAATAATAACATGACCGGCAAGTTGTACACAGTTTCCAAGTATTACGTAATCTCCTAAAATGCAATCGTGGGCTACATGCGAATAGGCCATTAACAGGCAGTTAGCGCCAACTACAGTTTTGTTTTTTTCAACAGTGCCACGATTTATGGTTACACATTCCCTTACCGTGGTATTATCACCTACCTGGGCAATGGTTTTTTCGCCAACAAACTTTAAATCCTGGGGTATAGCGCCAATTACAGCGCCGGGATGAACAGAAACATTATTACCAAGAATGGCACCATTCATTAATACCGTGTTCGACATGATATGACAACCATCACCAATGGTTACTTCGTCATGTATCATTGCAAAAGGTTCAATGGTAACATTGTTGCCGATTATAGCTTTGGGATGTATATATGCCAATGGACTTATAGTGCTCATTCTTTCGGTCTTTTAACAATTTTTGCAACCAGGATGGCTTCAGTAACCAGCCTGTCTCCAACATAGATGGTTCCTTTCATTTCACAAATTCCACGACGGATGGGATGCAATAATTCCATTTTTAAAATCATTGTATCACCCGGTACTACCATACTTTTAAACTTACAATTATCAATTTTTAAAAAGTAAGTATCATATTTTTCTTCCGAATCATGGGGAATGGCCAGTAGTCCACCGGTTTGAGCCAGCGCCTCCACCTGCAATACTCCCGGAAAAATGGAGTTCTGCGGAAAATGCCCCTGGAAAAAAGGCTCATTATAAGTTACATTTTTAATTGCAACTACCACCTTATCGTTCAGTTCCAATACTTTATCAACCAGTAAAAACGGGTAACGGTGGGGGAGAATGTTTTCAATTTGCTGGATGGTTAAAACAGGCTTTTGGTTGGGATCGTATTTTGGTATATCCTGTCGCTGCTTTACTTTTTTAATGTGTTCTTTTATTTTTTTAGCAAAGGCCACATTGCTTGCATGTCCGGGCCTGTTAGCTATTATATGTGCTTTAAACGGGAAACCAACTAAAGCAAGGTCGCCTACCACATCTAATAATTTATGGCGGGCAGGTTCGTTTGGAAAACGCAACTCCAAATTGTTCAATATTCCTTCGTGGCTGATTTCTACATCTGTTTTATTGAAAACTTTGGATATCCGTTCGATTTGCTCACTGGTTACTTCTTTATCAACAACAACAATTGCGTTGTTAATGTCGCCGCCTTTAATAAGGTTATTGGCAATTAACCATTCCAACTCGTGAAAAAAGCAAAAAGTACGGCACGAAGCTACCTGCTCTTTAAAATCAGAAATATTTTTAATGGCCGCATGCTGGGTTCCTAATACCGGGCTATTAAAATCGATAAGGGTATTTATTCGGTACTCATGGTAAGGTAAAGCTACCATTTCAACTTTCTTATCCTCATCAACAAAAGTGATATTATGGTCGATGTTATAATAGATTTTTTCAACTTCCTGCTGCTCCACGCCGGCTTTTTCAATGGCTTCAACAAATGGTTGAGCGCTACCATCAAGAATAGGCACTTCTTCGCCATTAATTTCTATTAAAGCATTGTCTACCTGCATTCCTACTAGTGCTGCCATTAAATGCTCAATAGTACTAACCCGAGCTCCGTTGTGCTCTAATGTGGTGCTACGGTTGGTTTCAACCACATAATCAACATCAGCCTTAACTGTTGGTTTTTTGGTTAGGTCAACCCTTTGAAAAATAATTCCTGTATTGGGAGCCGCTGGCTTAATGCACATGGTTACGGACTGGCCGGTATGAATGCCTGCACCAGAGATTGTAATCTCTTCCCTTATTGTATGCTGAAATGATTTGCCGTTACTATTCATATCTTCATTAAAGGCCACGAAAGTATGAAAAGTATCGGATTTCTTTTAATTGGTAACCTTGAAGTAGAAGGAAAATGCAGTCAAAAAAAAATATTTGCTGCCGGCTATACCTGATAATTAATTAAAATAATTGCGAGAGCCAGGTTTTGCGTGAGGGATTGAAGCGGAAAGCCCACAGCGACGAAGGAGCGAGGACTTGTAGCGGAAAGCCCGGCCCGTAGGGACACGCCCTAAAACTCACATTGTTTTAAGGTGTATTAGCCAAAGATTACAGTTGGTTTACATTCAATTTATCCTCAACCAATAACTTAATCTGGTTTTCTAATTCGGTAATGCGTTTTTCAAGTTCGGGTAAATTGCGCGTAATGGCCTGGCTGCGCAATGCGCTGGTATAATCGTAGGCAGGAGAACCGGTAACAGCAGTGCCGGGTGTTTTAATGGATTTGCTTACACCACTTTGTGCATTTATTTTGCTGCCATCGGCAATATGCAAATGGCCCACAACCCCCGCCTGGCCGCCAATCATAACCTTATTGCCGATTTTTGTACTTCCGCTTACCCCGGCCTGGGCAGCAATTACGGTATGATAACCCACTTCAACATTATGGGCTATCTGTATAAGGTTATCCAGTTTTGCGCCTGATTTTATAATGGTAGATCCAATGGTTGCACGATCGATAGTTGCATTGGATCCTATTTCAACATTGTCTTCTATAATTACATTTCCTATCTGGGGTACTTTTTTAAAGGAACCGTCGGGTTGTGGAGCAAAACCAAAACCATCGCCGCCTATAACCGTACCTGCATGAATAGTAACATTTTTACCTACAACACAGTCATGATGAATTTTTACACCGGGATGTAAAATGGAATTATCGCCCACCTGCACATTGTTGCCCAAAAATACCCCCGGAAAAATTTTTACATTATCGCCAATTTTGCAGCCTTCGCTTAAATAGGCAAATGCGGCAATAAATACATTGTTGCCATAAGTAGCCGATGACGAAATGTAGCTGGGATCCTGCACCCCATTTAGTTGCTGTGTTTTTAGCTGCTGGTAATGGTGAAGTAAGTTTGCAAAGGCCGAATAAGGATCCTCTACACGTATTATGGTAGCCTGAATGGGTTGCTTAAGTTCAAGTTTTTCGCCAATAATTACAATGGAAGCCTTGGTGATATATAAATACTCTTCATATTTTGGATTGGCCAGAAACGCCAGTTGCCCTTCCTGCGCTTCTTCAATACGTCCAAAACCACTAACAGCGGCCTCGGGGCTACCTTCAATTTTTCCCTTAATCAATCCAGCAATCTGGTATGCGGTAAATGTCATATTAAAGAGTTTAGCTAATGCTGATAGCGATTAGCCGGGCAACATATATTATAATTTATATGAAAGAACAGCAAAAACTATTCAAAAAAACAAATGTAAAATTTTTTTACAGGGCTAACCAGAGTTTTATGAATGAGAGCGTTATCAACTTGTGAAATATCTTTCACCTCATTGTTTTTAAATAAAATGTTTATGCGCTCGTCACTGGTTTTATACATGGTATTCATAGCCTCACCTGTAAAAACAAAATATTTCGCATCATCTTTCGAAATCTTCATCCTTTGACAAACACCGTCCAATTTTTGTTGCATCAGTTGGTTGTTAAAAGGTTCGCCCTGGTATTTTATTTTTAATAATTTTCTATTTAATATATTGTTACACAGGGTGCTTAGTACAAAATCGGGGTGTTGCGCCCAGGTTTTAAGGCAATGCACAAAATCAACATCATCTAACCGGCAAAATTTTTCGAGTGCTTCGTTATTCATATCGCCCTCAAAATTGGTAAGAAAATAATCAACCGGCGTGCCGGTGGTAAGTGATTTATCACCGCTCTTGTATAAAAAACGACTGCGCTCCGTTATTTTGATCAACATTTTTTCGGCAACCAGTACTGTTTTATGCAGGTAAACCTGCCAATACATCAGGCGGCGTGCAACCAAAAATTTTTCAATACTGTAAATCCCTTTTTCCTCCACCATCAATTCGCCGTTATGTATTACAAGCATTTTTAAAATGCGGTCGTAACCAATAACCCCTTCGCTAACCCCTGTAAAAAAACTATCTCTTGTAAGGTAGTCCATGCGATCCATATCCAATTGGCCACTCACCAATTGATGTAAGAATTTTTTGGGATAATTGTCTGTAAAAATATCAATTGCCATTTGCAGGTTACCGCCAAACTCATCATTCATACGGTGCATGATCATTAAACTTAATTCTTCGTGATGTACTCCCGGTATTAGTGTGTTTTCCAATGCATGGCTAAAAGGTCCGTGGCCAATATCATGCAATAAAATGGCTGCTTTTGTTGCTATTTCTTCTTCGGGGGTAATGTCGGCCCCTTTACTACATAGTTCGTGTATTGCATTGCACATTAGATGGTAGGCGCCTAATGAGTGGAGCAATCGTGTATGAACAGCGCCGGGATAAACCAGCATAGCCATAGCCATTTGATTGATACGCCTTAACCTTTGAAAATAGCGGTGGCCGATTATTTGAAAAAGCAAAGGATGGTTAATGGTAATAAATCCGTAGACAGGATCATTAATAATTTTACGTATTGAAGAGGGCATGTGAAAGTTCTTGTTAAAAATAATTTTTGATGCAGCAAATTTACAGTCACCAAATTTGAATAGGGTATTTTTGATTGAATACTAATATATATCAATATGCAGGCAGCTAAAATATTATGGGTAGATGATGAAATTGAAAGTTTACAAAGCCAAAAGCTTTTTTTAGAAAATAAAGGATATGAAGTACAAACATTAACCAACGGTTTTGACGCCGTAGAATACTTAAAAAGTAATTTGGTAGATGTAGTGCTGATGGATGAAAGTATGCCTGGATTAACAGGGCTTGAAACACTGGCGCAGATTAAAGAATTAAACAGCCAGATTCCAGTAGTATTGATTACCAAGAATGAAACAGAAAATTTAATGGACGATGCCATTGGCAGCGAAATTAGCGACTATCTTATAAAACCAGTTAACCCTAACCAGGTTTGGCTAAGCCTTAAAAAAATTATTGACAACAGGCGGCTGGTGGCCGAGAAAACAACCTCAGCATACCAGCAGCAGTTCCGTCATTTATTTACTGCATTAAACAGCAACCCCGATTTTAATGAGTGGATGGACGTTTATAAAAAACTGGTATACTGGGAGCTGGAGATGGAGAAAAGTGATAGCCCCGAAATGCAGGAAATTTTACATAGCCAAAAACAGGAAGCCAATACGGAGTTTTTTAAATTCATCAGCCGTAATTACTTATCGTGGATGGATCCTAAAAATGATGCGCCCATTATGAGTAATACCTTAATGCAATACAAGGTATTACCACATGTTGAAAAGGGTATACCCACCTTTTTTTTATTAATAGATAACCTGCGCTTTGACCAATGGAAAGCAATACAACCCATTTTTGCCGAAAATTTTAGAATTTTAGAAGAAGAAACTTTCTACAGCATATTGCCCACTGCAACACAGTATTGCCGTAACGCCATTTTTAGTGGCTTAATGCCTGCCGAAATAGAAAAGCAATTTCCGGTTGAGTGGAAAAACGATGATGAGCAAGGTGGAAAAAACCTTTTTGAGGAAGAATTTTTTAAAGGCCAGTTAAAGCGGTTGCGCAAAACCGATATTAAACATAGTTATACTAAGGTTGTAAACAACCACGATGGCCAGCAACTCGTAAGTAATATTCACAACCTGCTGGGTAACGATTTAAATATTATCATTTACAATTTTGTTGACATGCTTAGCCATGCACGTACCGAAATGGAAGTGTTGAAGGAACTTGCAGGCGACGAAATAAGTTACCGCAGCATAACCCGCAGTTGGTTTGAGCACTCGCCTTTATACCAGGCACTTAAAAAAATTGCAGATAAAAAAATAAACCTCATTGTATCAACCGACCATGGGACTGTAAAAGTTAAAACGCCATATAAGGTTATTGGTGATAAGCAAACCACCACAAACCTAAGATATAAGCATGGCCGAAATCTTAATTACGATAGCAAGGATGTATTAGCCTTTAAAGATCCCAGGCAGGCAGGTTTACCCGTGCCCAATGTAAATTCGTCGTTCATTTTTGCCAAGGAAGATGGATTTTTATGTTACCCTAACAACTACAACCACTTTGTAAACTATTACCGCAACACCTTTCAGCATGGCGGGGTAAGTATGGAAGAAATGATAGTGCCCGTTATACGAATGGTAAGTAAAGTATCGTAGGAGTATATTTAGAGTACAGGTATTGGAAATTAACACCAAATTATTTTATCAGCTCATTTTTAATATCCAGCGCAAAGTTTTGCCGCACAAGTCTGATCCGCCAAAGGTCGGTCAAGCTATATCAATTATTAACAAGGTGGAAATGTTGGTTATAAAAGCATTTGGAAAAAGTGAACATATTTTATGCAATTGGCAGCATAAACGATAGTGTTGTTCCCATATTCACCTCACTTTTTATCAATAATGTACTACCTAGCTTTTCAATAAATTCTTTGGCAAGTGCCAGGCCCAGGCCACTTCCTTTTTCATTGTTTGTTCCGGGGGTGGTACTTCGGTGCTGGTTACTACTGAAAAGTTTTTTCATAATGGTTTCGGTAATGCCAACTCCTGTATCGGTAACGCTTATTAAGGCCTGGTCACCCAAACGGGAGGCCGAAATGGTGATTACTCCAT
>JBBSJX010000083.1:0-12708 GCA_038256825.1 Chitinophagales bacterium | reverse complement strand
TAAGTTATAAGTCGTAAGTATATAGGAGATAGGAGGCAGTAGTAAATAGATAGTAGAGCCGTCATGCTGAATTTATTTCAGCATCCCCTGGATAATGAATGGTGGGTAAGTTGTCAATGGTCATTAGTCATTAGTCAGTAGTAAGTCGGGCCGTCATGCTGAATTTATTTCAGCATCCCCTGGATATTGAATGGTGAGTAGTAAGGAAGTCATTAGTCAGTGGTAAGTAGAGCCGTCATGCTGAATTTATTTCAGCATCCCTTGGATATTGAATGGTGAGATGTGAACCACACAAATTCCAGAGGGATGGCATTTTGGTAGACCCCAGAGGGACGACCCTTTGGTAACATCAAATGCAAAGACACCTGCAAAAATTTTATAACCCCGAATAAAATATTACACGACCCGAATAAAATATACCCCACACCATAATTAATCAATTTGAAAACACTCCTTCTACAAATCCTCCTTATCATCCTTTATACCGGCGCTTATGGGCAAACCATTTCGAAGGAAGAACTAACCTTTTTAACATCGGAATGGAAAGGTGAACGGTTTGCAGACGGACGTCCGAAGGTTGCCGATAACCTGTTAGAAAGGGCCAGACACATTTACATAGACGATGCCTGGACAGTGTTGAAAAACGAAGGTTACACCAACCAGTTTGACGGCAACTGGAAGATGGTTAACGACTCAATACCGGTGGTAGGAAGGGCTGTTACTGCTATGTTTATGCCATCGCGGCCCGATGTAGAAAGGAACATAAAGCAACGCGGTACCACGCAGCAAGGCAGAAAGGGAAATACCAACTCGTGGCCTATAGAAACCCTCACCAAAGGAGATGTTTATGTAGCCGATGGCTTCGGCAAAATTGGTGGCGGTACACTAATGGGCTCCACTCTTGCCACAGCCATCTTTAGCAAAACCGGTAATGGTGTGGTGTTTAATGGTGCCAGCCGCGATTTGCAGGAGATAAAAAACATTAAAGGCTTTAATGCTTTTGTAAGAGATTTTCATCCATCGTTTTTAGAAGAAATGGTTTTGATGGGATTGAACACACCCATTCGCATTGGCAACGCCATGGTGTTGCCGGGCGACCTGGTGATTGCACAACCTGAAGGTGTATTGTTCGTGCCGGCCCACATGGCTGAGCAGGTAATCAGCACAGCCGAGTTCGTCATCCGAAAAGACCAGTTTGGATTTGACCGTGTAAAATCTGGTACCTACTCAACCGGGCAAATAGATAGTCAGTGGACAGATGATATAAAAGCCGACTTCATCAAGTGGCTTACGCAACACCCCGAATTAGGTAAAATGACCCGGGAAGAACTGGATAAAATGATGAGTAAAAGAACCTGGTAATCCATACATGCTTACAAAAACGACCTCTCATATTTAAACTTGTAAAACCATCACTATGACCCCATCACAGAAATATTTAGAAAAGCTAGGACTTAAAGACCAGGACACCATTGCAGAGCCAGTAGAAACACATGGTGAGCCGCAACCGGAAAACAGTCGTCGTAACTTCTTTAAAAAGTCGACTCTTGGCGGTATTGCTTTGGGAGGCGCAATGCTTTTTAAACCTATTGAAGAGGTGATTGCGCAAACCACGCAAAAAGTACCCCGTTTTTCGGCGCCCTCCGAATTAAGAATAACGGATATGCGGTATTGCGTAACTACCGTGCTGGGCCGAACAGCTATTATTAGAATTGATACCAACCAGGGCATATATGGATTGGGCGAAGTGAGGGATGGTGCCGACGAACGGTATGCCCTTATGCTTAAAAGCAGGATACTGGGACAGAACCCCTGCAATGTTGAAATGATTTTTAAAATAATAAAACAATTTGGCGGTCAGGCCCGGCAGGCCGGCGGCGTATGTGCGGTTGAAATGGCTTTGTGGGATATATGCGGTAAAGCCTATAATGTACCAGCATGGCAATTACTGGGCGGCAGGTATCGCGACAATGTACGAATGTATGCCGATACGCCCGAAGCATCATCGCCCGAGGAGCAAAAAAAGCTGATAAAATACCGTACCGAAGACCAGGGCTATACCTGGCTTAAAATGGACGTTTCCATTGGGGAACTAAGAAACATACCCGGTACATTGGTTAACGATAAATTTTGGTTTAACGATAAAAAGAACCTGCAACAGTGGGGCGGAAATTATATGTCGTATGGTAATACAGCGCATCCATTTACGCAAATTCAGATTACCGATAAAGGGTTGGATGAATTGGCTAAGATCGTTCATAATATCAGGGAATTGGTGGGGTATGAAATTCCGATGTCTACCGACCATTACGGTCACTTTGATCTTAACAATGGCATTAGGTTGGGAAGGGCTTTGGAGAAGTACCGGCTGGCATGGATGGAAGACATTGTATCGTGGGAGCTAACCGACCAATGGAAGACCATGAGCGATGCATTGGAAACACCTATGCTTACCGGGGAAGATATTTATTTGCTGAAAAATTTTAAGCCGCTGATAGATATCCATGCGGTTGATATTGTTCATCCCGACCTGGCATCATCGGGTGGTTTACTGGAAACCAAACGAATAGGCGATTATGCCGAAGAACATGGGGTGGCAATGGCAATGCACCAGGCTGGTACGCCCGTGTCGTTTATGGCCAATGTACACTGCGCCGCTGCTACCCAAAACTTTTTGGCGCTTGAGCATCACTCGGTTGATTTGCCCTGGTGGGAGGGCATGGTGAAGACGACCGATGGCAGGCAATTGATTACAAAAGGTTTTGCTAACCTGCCCTTGACAGCGCCTGGCCTGGGCATTGAATTAAACGATGAAGTGATTAAACAGCACCTTCATCCATCGGACAAAACTTACTTTGCACCCACGCCGCAGTGGGACGATAAACGTAGCCACGACAGGATTTTTAGTTAGAACAGTTTGAAAATAAAGGCAGAAACATTGATCATATTGTTTCTGCCTTTTTTTATGGATTACGCCTTTCAATTTTAAAACCAATTAACTTCAGAACGCGTTACATGTCGCAAACTTAATTGCAGCAAATTTATTTTTTTGGGCCGGTCATTTTAGCTTTGTTGATACCTGTACGTGCGGGATTGCAGCTCTTATTTATGACCATAGAAGTCGACACGATGCATCGTATGAGCGTCAACATGGGAAAGACTTAAATCATGCTGAAACTTTTAAGGGCAATGGTTTAAATTGAATAAATGTTATAGCAGGCCTAAGAATAAACATAAATTGTTACGCAGGAAATTATACGGTAAAAGCTGCCATAAAAAGATAGCGTACAAGGGAGTGACACAACCGGATTTGAATAAAGGACTAATGATTGTCCAAAAAAAAATTGTTACGTTGAAGCCAACGCGATACATGATTATACCGAAGTATTTTGTGCAGCTTTCTTATTCTGCGGGTTTGAATGTATTTCAATGTATAGGGCAAGGATTTCTGAACTTTCTACATTACTATTAAAAACGGCCAATGACAACAACGATTGCACCATCCCGATGGTACCGGCTAATACCGGTAGCCTTTATAACGTATAGTCTTGCTTATTTAGACAGGGCAAATTTTGGTTTTGCCGCCGCCGGCGAAATGGCAAAGGATCTGAACATTACCGCCTCTACCTCCTCCCTTTTAGGTTCGTTGTTCTTTTTAGGCTATTTCTTTTTTCAAATACCAGGCGCACATTATGCAGCTACCAAAAGTGCTAAAAAGCTCATTTTTTGGTCGCTGATTGCATGGGGAGCGCTGGCAATGGCTACGGGTATGGTAAGTAACATTACCGCATTAATAGTTATAAGATTTATGCTGGGCGTAGTGGAAAGTGCGGTAATGCCCGCCATGATTATTTTATTAAGCCGGTGGTTTACAAAAAAAGAACGCTCAAGGGCCAACACTTTTTTAATATTAGGTAACCCTGTAACCATACTTTGGATGTCCATTGTTTCGGGCTATATTATAAATGCTGCCGGCTGGCGCTGGATGTTTATTTGGGAAGGTTTGCCCGCTATCATTTGGGCTTTTTTCTGGTGGAAATTAGTAAACGATAAGCCCGCAAACGCCCCGTGGTTAAGCAACAACGATAAGCATGCGCTGGAAGCTGCGCTTGCCAAAGAGCAGGAGGGAATAAAGCCGGTTAAAAATTATATGGCGGCATTTAAGTCGCGGGTGGTTGTTTTGCTATGTCTTCAATATGCTTTTTGGAGCATTGGCGTGTATGGATTTGTAATGTGGCTTCCCTCCATTATTAAAGCTGCCCCGCAGATAGATATGGTGCAAACCGGGTGGCTGTCATCGGTGCCTTATGTTTTTGCTATAATGGGTATGCTGCTGGTCTCGTATTTTTCAGACAAAACGCTCAATAGAAAAGTTTTTATCTGGCCATTTTTAATGATAGCGGCGCTGGCTTTTTATTTCTCGTATTTAACGGGCTCCAGTAATTTCTGGCTATCGTTTGTTTTGCTGATTGTGGCCGGCGCTGCCATGTATGCGCCATACGGTCCGTTTTTCGCAGTAATAACCGAAGTGTTGCCGTCAAATGTTACAGCGGGCGCCATTGCACTCATTAATAGTTTTGGTGCGCTGGGTTCGTTTGCCGGGGCATATTTTGTGGGCTATCTAAATGGCGTTACCGGCGGGTTTGGCGCTTCGTATATTTTTATGGCGGGGTCGTTGCTGATATCGGCCTTATTAACTATGGCGGGAGTGCAAAACCTGGCTGTGGTGCATAAGCCAACAATAGTAGGGTTGGTTGAGTGAGGTGGTTGGATTGTTTAAAAGTATCTCGCTTGAGGCTTAGGGATCAGAATTAATATGCCTTATACTACTTGAATTCCATTTGGCTTCGACTATGCAACTTTGGTAACCCGGATGTTTTTGTAACTCTAATACATGCTTCAATTGAGGTATCTCAAATTCCCTATTTCTTTATTCTTGCTTTGACAGACAAGTTGTTCTTTAAATAAAACCGGGGCCTGGTATGCTCATTCTCTTTCCGAAGTTCCGCAGGTTTTCATTTTCCTTGTACACAATTCAAAAAAACCATTTATTCAAAAAGGTGCCCTAAATTGCTGCCACGTAAAAAACGTATAGCAATGTTTTAAGCGGAACAAGTAAATAACTTATAAAATATGGCATCAGGATTTTTTGCTTTGTTAGATGATATTTCGGCTTTGGTAAAAGTAAGTGCCGCCAGTTTGGATGATGTGCCTACGCAGATAGCAAAAACGACCGGCAAAGTTTCGGGTATTGTTATTGACGATACGGCGGTTACACCAAAGTATGTCGTGGGCCTCGATCCCTCGCGGGAACTTTCTATTATTTACCGGATAGCCAAGAAATCACTGGTCAACAAACTTCTTATTTTAAGTCCGGCAGCCTTGTTACTTGGCTACTTTGCCCCCTGGGCAATTACGCCTATTTTAATGTTAGGTGGTGCTTATCTATGTTTTGAAGGTTACGAAAAGGTACATTCAATGTTTAGTAAGCACCACCCTGTAGCCGTTGAAACTGCCGAGGTAAAAGTAATTACGCCAGAGGAATTGGAAAAGGAACGGGTTGCAGGTGCCGTTCGCACAGATATTATTTTATCGGCCGAAATTATGGCTATAGCTTATAGCCAGGTAACCGGCCAAACGATAGTAAACCAAATTATAGTGATGTTAGCCGTAGCTGTTTTTATTACAGTGGCAGTATATGGTTTTGTTGGCCTGATTGTTAAAGCCGACGATATAGGCGTGCACCTGGCACAAGATAAATACAACACTGTAACGCGAAAATTTGGTCGTGGTATTGTAAAGTTTATGCCTCACTTCCTTACCATCCTCGGCTATGTAGGTACGGCGGCTATGCTTTGGGTAGGTGCCGAAATTATTGCCCATGGCATTCCGTTTACCGCTCATTTACTGCACGAATTAGAACTTGCTTTAGCAGATATGCCGGCATTGGCCTGGTTTGCCAAGGCCCTTGCCTGTGCTGTTGGTGGACTTATTGTAGGTTTTGTTGTTGAAAAAATTGTGGTGCTGGTGAAAAAGATTTTCAGCAAAAAAAAATAAGGCGAAAGCAAATTTCCGGTTTTACCGCCACCCATTCGTAATATTCCGCAGAACAACCAGGGAGGCAAATGGAAACCCGGACTGCATAAGGTACCAACTGTTGATTTACTTTAACCTGTTGCTTTAAAACCTCAACGTTTGGTTATTTAAGTCGCGATACAATCGCATAGGCTTGAACTTAAGGTGTTTTTTTTATGGGTACGAACAGTAGGAATTCTATTAATCATTGTTGTAGCCTGACCGACTTCTGGCGGTTCAAACCCCCGATGCATTTGGGTACTACATATTTTATGCGTCAGTCCCAACTTTTCGCATACGTGTCAACTTAAGGGTTTTTTTGGGGAACAATCATTTGAGCCTTATTGAACTCCGGTTGTGTCACTTCCCGATACATCGCATTGGCGTAAACTTAAGGGTTTATTTTTGGTACAAACAATAGGAATTCTATTGGACATCGTTGTGTCACTCTCTTGTACCGCATCTTTTTATGGCAGCTTTTACCGTATAATTTGCCATATATAGGTTCCTGTTAATTCCTAAGCAATCATTTTGTTTCAAACCATTGCCTGGTAAAGGTATCAGCTAAATTGTTGAAGCCTTAAGTTGACGCCCATACGATACATCGGGATACCGCATATTTTTATAGCAACTTTTTTTACACCATTTTTCAATCCTCTTTTTTATGCATTTTTCTGGCTTCAAATACTTAGCGGGTCAGGCTTCTAAAGCATTTTATTTTTACTTAAGTTAACGCCAATGCGACTTTTCGGGGGCAGCTTTTTCCGCATTATTTCCTTTTGGATAAATTTCAATTATTTCTTAAGCCTTCTTTATTACCTCATTTAACACAATCTATATACTGGTAAAGGTTTTAGTGAAATTGTGAAGTCTTCAGTTGACATCAATGCGATACAATCGGGTTGGCATTTTTGATGTGTAACTGCCATGTACCCAAACCAACTTAAGAAACTTCATTTCCTTTAAAGAGATACTATTGCATATTTTTCATTTTAAATGTGTGCGATAAAATGATCGACAATGATACCTTTAACTTTTAAGAAGCCGTCGAAAATCAGTTAGCAATTAGTTATTTGAAACTGAAGATGCCCTTTTTACAACTGATAAAGTGATTGCGACGCAACAATGATCCTATGAAAAACCGAAGCTGGTATCTAAATAATTCGTTTTTAATTATCTTCTAACATCCCCAAAAAAAAATAAAAAATGTTCAGTCTTAATAAAGTTAAAAAGAGGGCGTTTTCGCAAATCACCCTCCTTTGTTACCTGCTGATTTGTGTTACATTAAATGCGCAAAGTGTAACAGAACGTATAAAAATTAACCAGCTAGGTTACTACCCTTTTGCCCCAAAAATAGCTGTAGTAACGGGCACAACGGATGCCACTAATTTTTACATCACTTCATCAAATTTGCGCGATACATTTTTTACCGGCCAACTTGGAGCGGAAATGCAATCGAAAAATTCTTCTACAAAAACCAAAGTTGCAGACTTTACCCCCTTTGCAAAAAACGGAAGTTTTGTTATGCTCGTTCCGGGTATTGGGCATAGTTACGTTTTTAGTGTAAGTAACAAAGTGAACAGAGAAGCAGCGATAGCAGGGTTAAAAGGATATTATTACCAACGGGTTTCTATGCCACTTGAGCAAAAGTATGCAGGCAAATGGCATCGCTCAGCAGGTCATCCTGATGAGGTGGTTCTTATTCATCCTTCAGCCGCAAGCAAAGAACGACCTGTGGGCAGCACTGTTTCAAGCCCGGGTGGATGGTACGATGCCGGCGATTACAATAAATACATAGTTAACTCGGGGATTACGATGGGCACTATGTTGAGCGCCTATGAAGATTTTTCGAAGTATTTTGATACGCTCACTACAAACATACCTGAGAGCGGCGACGCACTTCCGGATCTGCTGAACGAACTGCTTTACAACCTTAGATGGATGTTGACCATGCAAGACCCAAATGATGGCGGCGTGTATAACAAATGCACCAATGCATCGTTTGACGGGATGGTGATGCCGGGCATAACCAAAGCGCCGCGTTACCTGGTACAAAAAGGTGTTGCTGCTACCCTAGACTTTGCCGCAGTTACTGCACAGGCCAGCCGGATATTTAAAAAATATTCGAAGCAATTGCCACGCTTGTCCGACAGTTGTATGCAGGCTTCAGTGAAAGCATGGCAATGGGCTTTAAAAAATCCGGCTATGGAATATGACCAAAACCTGATTAATAAAACGTACGAACCTAAAATTACTACCGGGGGTTATGGCGATAAAAATTTTACCGACGAATGGACATGGGCGGCTGCTGAGCTTTTTATTACCACGAAAAACAAGCGTTATTTTGATGTGTATGATAAGCAAATGAAAGATGTTTTATTATTACCCACCTGGAGCAATGTAGAAATGTTGGCACACTACACACTGCTTCGTTTTCGTAAACAACTGCCTGTTTATACCAATAACAAAACGCAGTTGCTTCAGCATCGGCTAATACAGTTGGCTGATCAATACATCAGTAACGTTTCCACCAGCGCTTTCCACACAATTATGGGGCAGTTGCCCCGCGACTTTAACTGGGGAAGTAGTTCCAATGCCGCGAACCAGGGCATTGTTTTAATAAACGCTTACCTGCTTACAAAAGATAGAAAATACATTGACTATGCAATAACAAACATTGATTATTTGTTGGGTAGAAATGCGACCGGTTATTCCTTTCTTTCGGGCGTAGGTAGTAAGCCGATTATGCATCCACACCACCGGCCTTCAGTTGCCGACGGCATTACAGAGCCGGTTCCCGGATTATTATCAGGTGGACCCAACCCGGGCAAACAGGACAATTGCACATATGAATTTTTTGAACCGGAAACTACTTTTACCGATAATGATTGTTCTTATGCATCCAACGAGATTGCCATTAATTGGAATGCGCCATTTGTTTATTTGTCAAACGCTATAGAAGCTTTACAATACCAGTTAAAATACAGTAGCAGGTAGGTTAAATTGCCGTACAAAAAGGCTGCTTATGCGGCAGCTATTTATATCGTGGGTTTAGTTAGAACGATGCCCGGTGCAGATGCTTCGTTGCCCGTTCGGTTAGGTGAGTACTCAGTATTGTGTCCGTAAAAATAGTTAGGTGCAGATGCTTCTTTGCCCGTTCGGTCAGGTGAGTACTCAGTATTGTGTCAGTAAAAATAGTTAGGATAATATTTGATGAAAAGAATATAAGGTGCTCTTTAATAAATTCCCTGTTTCGGTTGGCACATGAAAGGAAAAAGATAAATGTTTTTCATCAGTCACAAACTAAGGCGAAGAATTTAACTTTCGTGTGCCGGAGCCGTTGCCTGGCTTTTTAATAAAACTAAATAATAAGGTTGGTGGCTGGTCTTTCTGTCAACCTGATTTTTGTTACCAAATAAATTCACGGTCGGCAAAGTCGTTGCCTGGTTTGTAGTTATTATTTGTTCCAAAATAAATTTCAGATTCGTGATAAAATAGTAAAGCCCAGGTCAAACTCTGGTCAATTATAGTTAAGTCGCCGCAATAGTCAAAGCTGTCAAAATATTTTATGAAAATTTTCCAAGGTACAATCATTGCATCGTCCGGCTGCCACGATAGAAAAACCTGTTTGTCAAACGGAAGTCCACGATGATAAAGCCATTTCTTAATTTCCTGCTTGTTATCAATGTAAATTTTTGCTTTGTCGATGGTTTTAAAAAAATTAGTTTTAAAGGGCACGTCATCGTGAAGTGTGGAATCTGAAATATAGTTCCAGAGGAATTGAGAAGCAATTTTGTCCAAAGGTTTTAGCTGGTCAAAATGTGCTTGAGTAAGATTATCATAATTCTTCAAACCAAATTCATTCATTGGGATAATGTGTTGATTGATATTTCCAAAGTCAACTGTCATTTTCTACTTAAATTTTAGGTGTGTCACTATATTGTTCTTCACCAACAGCAATTTTTTAAATTACTGTTTACAGGTGAAAACACATGCAAAGCCGGAAGACAGGATTGGAGTAAAAGATCTCCTCCAAATTTAAACGACTCTTATTTTCCCTTAGTTCAGTCATACATTATAATCAATAGTTTGTTGTTATGTAGCAGACAAACTTCAAAACTTCACATAAATAAACCCGTCTTTTTTGCTGCAGCTATAAGTTGCTCATCATCTTTTTCATTAAACAATGTATGCAGGTTTCCAACTTTACATAAAAACTGGTCGATAGCTTTATATCCCTGCGATGAAATGACTAAAGGCATGCATCTTAAAAAAATAATTATTCTTTACTACCATTAAAGATATGTTTCTAAAAATAATAAGCGCCAATATAGGCACTGTTGGCAGGCAATTGCATCACGCAATCTTGTAAAGAAAATTAGCCGACATAACATTCGGCCATTGGAGTTTGGGAACGGCAGGTTTATCAATCAGTTGCTTCAAACGGTTGTTCCATATTTTGTGGGGTGTAATGACACCGCTTTCGTCATAAGTTATTTTTTCAATAAGCAGTGCGTTGCTGAAGTTCTCTTCTTTCTGCAGGGCAGCATCGGGGTAATATTTTTTGCTACTCCATCGATTGGCTGTGTTGCCATTTTTTATAGCGGTGTACAAATGCAAAGTGCCGTAGAGATGGACTTGTTTGGAAATTGTATCATTTGGTTCTTCTTTATATGGATGCCTGAAAAACTGTTTAAAGCAAAAGGATCATCCATTTTTAAACAGCGTTTCAGCAAATATTTTATAAGTAATTTTAGCCAGTCACGTTAAACCCATCAAATTCATGAAGATTAAATTGCTTGCTGTTTTACTAGTTACCAGTACCTGCATAGTGCATGCCCAAACAGGTATGGATTTTGAAAAATACGAACCCCCTTCTACCCTTGTAGTTCCTGAGCATAAAATTACCAGGGCAAAGTTTCCTTTTATTGATGTGCACAACCACCAGGGAAGTATGAATACGCAAAACCTGGATAACCTGGTAGCACCCATGGATAAAATGAATATGGCGGTGATGGTTAACCTGAGCGGCGCCGGCGGAGATAAATTAAAACAATCCATTGCCAACATTCGCGCAAATGCACCCAAACGTTTTATAGTTTTTACCAATATAGATTTTAACGGGGTAGGCGAAAACAACTGGACACAGAACGCCGTAAAAAGATTAGAGGAGGATGTAAAAAACGGGGCGAATGGTTTAAAAATATTTAAAAGCCTGGGCTTCTCAGTTAAAGATAATACCGGCAAACGGGTGCCAGTAGATGATCCGCGTTTAGCACCCATCTGGGATAAATGTGGCCAACTGGGCATACCCGTGCTCATTCATACCGCCGACCCAAAACCGTTTTGGGACCCCGTAGACGAAAAAAATGAACGTTGGCTGGAGCTTACCACCCACCCCGGCCGCAAACGCAGCGATACCAATCCGGAGCCTTTTGACAAGCTAATAAAGGAACAACACAACGTTTTTAAAAAACATAAAAACACCACCTTTATCAATGCCCACTTTGGTTGGTATGCAAACGACCTGGACCACCTGGCCAAACTAATGGATGCAATGCCCAATATAGTGGTAGAGTTTGGGGCCGTAATAGCTGAACTGGGGCGCCAGCCACGCGCAGCAAAACAGTTTTTCACCAGGTATCAGGATCGTATTTTGTTTGGTAAAGACAGTTGGGTACCCGAAGAATACAACACCTATTTCAGGGTGCTTGAAACCGAAGATGAATACTTTCCCTACCATAAAAAATACCACGCTTTTTGGAAGATGTATGGACTGGGTTTACCTGACAATATCCTCAAAAAAATATACTATAAAAATGCCCTGCGCATCATTCCTAATATCGATAAAACCGGGTTTCCCCAATAATTTTCAATATCTTTCGAACATTCAATAATAAAAAATAAAATTTATGAAAGATGTTTCAAAAATAGGCTTGGCTGTTTTAGCAGGTATAATGGCCGGTGGTGTTGCCGCATTGTTGTTTGCTCCTGAAGAGGGTGCCGAAACAAGGAAGAAGATAGGCAAGAAGGCAAAAAAGCTGGAAAAGAAATTTAAAGAGAAAGCCAAAGAATATTCCGATAAAGCTTCTGAAAAAGCAAAAGAATACTCTGAAAAAGCCTCTGAAAAAGCTAAAGAGTTTAAAGGAAAAGCAGAAGGATATATGAACAAAGCCTCCCATGCTAAAGACGATGTAGTAAAAACAGCAGAAGGATATATTTAACCAACGTTGCTTAATTTTAAAGCCTTTATCTATACTGCATTTGCAGGCTTGATAAAGGCTTTTTTATTATAGGTGTTTTGTAAGTTTTTATGTAGCAAACTTCACTTCTCTATTTAAGCATCGTTGCGTCGCACTCTTGTACTTTCATCACTTAAGTCATCTGTATCCATTTATTGTTTAGCTGCCTTTCTTCTACCCTCTAAAATCCGGTAAAACGAGCGACTTCTAATTTCCTCTATACTAAGCCCGGTTGCCAATGCTTCTTCCTCATTAATAGCGCCGCAGTTCATGGCTTTTAAAAAAAAGTTTAACAACCCCTGCCCTGTAGCGGCATCATCAAAAATATCGCCTGTAAGTGTGGAGATGGCTGCACGTTCAACAAAAGTTTTTAAACGGTACACTGCATCAT